>JAOAEQ010000002.1 GCA_026416715.1 bacterium | reverse complement strand
TGAATGTATTCTTTAATTGGTAGGTGCAACAGTACTCGATGATGTTCCGGAGTAATCAATCCAACTTGTTCCGCCATATAGAGTAACCTTAACCAAGTTGGTACTTGCCCTTGCTTGACGTTATCAGAAGTTGATACATCAATAAACCCAGCAATATATGCACAAGCTAAATCCAGTAGATACGGATCCGTACTGATAAGAATCAGACCGAGATTAACCGGCGTTCCGCGAGTTGGACCTGTTCCTTCCATAGCAATCATTCCATCGAGAATATGGAGATGCGGTTGAACCTGTTGATTCAGTTTAATGATGTTTTTAACCAACGACTGATGCATTTTCTTTTTATTCTCCTGTCCCACAAGACAACCCATAAGATTTTTTAGTGCACCGGTCATACCGACTTCAAAATGGGTCTTGAATTTGGGTAGATTAATCAGAAAATCCGCTTCACGGCACGGTTTTCCAACCTGTGCAATTACGCCGTTCTCTAGTTCAACTGGAATCCCTTCAGCATAATTTAAATCGATTACGTCGACCTTATAACGTTCCGCTAGTTTATCTACCATAAGCCGCGTGATTACATTGATTTTATTTCGATAAAACCCAGAATTTGTCCCTTCTCCGATAGCGATATGTTTATATCCTTCTTTCTGCAGAAACCAAATTACTGCTGATAGCAGTCGTAAATCAGTCGTATTACCGGTCAAGGCATTCATATTACTATTTAAATTCGGCTTGAGTAGGATTCTAGCAGATTTCGATGTCGGGAAAATATCAAGATATGCTCGTAATGCTTCCGTTAATAAGCCTTTTAATTCCGAACCTTTATTACAACGTAATATATTGATTCTAAAAGACATAGATAATCAAAAGCTGCAATTTTTAAAATTTTAAGTCATTATCGTTTTATCTATTTTCATATAATATAGTTAGACGCAAGATAAAATTTTCAGAATCAATAATAATCTTAACAATCCTTCTAAAATAGATATAACACAATTGAAATTATTAGACTTATATTAACAATGTAAATTTAATTGCATCAGAACATAATTTACATTAGGCTAATTCCAATACTATATAAGAACCCGAATTGAACAGTTCAATTCGGGTTCTACTTCGCTAATGTATCGAGATAAAAACGGCTTAAGCGTTGAGTATATTCGCTAATGATTGTTCGACGTCGTCTACCCTAATTGATTTTAAGCAGTCGTTATATATTTTATACTTGCAGGTTGATTCATCGCAAGTTGTTCGACAGGGATACGGTTTTTCTATAACGAAATGATTCGATCCGTAAGGAGCGGTTTCATACGATTTGGAAGGACCGAATATCGCTAAACATTTCGTGCCAACTGCAGCAGCGAGATGCATCGGGGCGCTATCGTTGCAGATTAAAATTCGGCAATAATGAATAATTGCTGCTAATTCTCGAAGCGTTAAATCGGAGAGAATAGCGACTTGAGAATGGCGCTGCCATGTTTTCATTCCCTTATTTTCCCATTCGGTATTCGGTATCTCAGGGGCAGTGAATAGAACTACTTTCCCTAAATGTGTTTGAGTAACTCGTGCAATTAACTCTGCATAACGAGCAATTGGCCAGCGTTTTAACGGCATCCGCGCTCCGGGATGAATTCCAATGAGAACATCTCGTTCCACATTAAAGCCAAAAGATTGCAATCGGGTTAATGCTTGTTTCTTTTCCGTTTCGGTTAAATATATTTTCGGCATTTCATGAGAAACAGAGATTTTTAATGCTCGCAAAATATCTAGATGAAACTGAACTCGGTGTTTTGTTTCTTGTAACGGGATAATTTGTGTCAGCCAATAAGCGCCTCCGCCGGAACCGTAACTAATTCGATGTTTCGCCCGACTTCGATACGCTAAAAAATAAATATCACGGATATCCCCGCGGAAATCGAAGACCACCTCGAATCGTTCTGCGCGGAGTTGTTGGATAATCTCTCGGTATTTTTTTAATGCAACTGAGTTTGGTTGAGGGTAAAACCAGAACGCATCATATTTAATCACCCGGTCTACTGCTGGATGATGTTCTAACAATGGCGCTGCGCTATGACTAGTTAAAAAAACCAGTTCTGCGTTCGGAAACGCGCTTCGTAACGGTGTTAATACAGGGAGCGTCATAATTACATCGCCGGTATATGCAGTGCGGAGAATGAGAATTTTTTTGATATTTGCAAAATCTTGCGGGGATAGCTGAGAATTGTTTTGTCCGGAAATCTTATTCCAAATCCGAACCACCGGACCGATAACTGAATCTGCGAATTTAACCGCCATCAGCTTTTTCCGATTGATAATCTTATAATGCATAATGCAGGTTGAATAGTTAACCAGTTAAATAAATACAATGACGGAAGAATGGAGAAACGCTAGACCGGTAGAACGTAAGACATATAGTTTTTCAGTTCTTCCGTTATACTAATTGCCTATTTAACCATCATTTACCTTCTTCTTTTGTCTTCAATGCAAGATTGATAGGAAGCAAGAGTATCGCTAAATATATCCACGTTGGAATCCAATAATAATCATGTTCGAATCCTAATGCAAACCCATCTGCAACTAATGCACCGGCAATAATCGCCACTGTCTTGGTTAATTCTGGTGATAAATCATGCCGGCGTAACGCATAAATCGTATTTTTAACTATCGAAATCAAAAGCGTTGCCAAAATAATTGTTCCGAAAATTCCGAGTTCGACCATAAGATGGATATAAGTATTATGCGGATGAGGTGCGTTTTGATAAAGATACTCGGAAACATTTCCCGCTCCTACTCCAAGACCATAGGTAGCGAAAAACTGATAGATACTCTCTTGCCACCATGTCATACGCAGTGTCCACGAACTATCTTTAACTTCAACGTCAGAAATTACCGCTGCAGTAAACCGGGTTAATCCTTTTTCCAGATGACTTACTATGGATAAGAATAACATCGTAATAAAAATAATCATAATTACCATACTGAACCAGAACTGTTTTCTGTTCCACGTCGTAATTCGTTTACAAAGTAAATATATGGTAAGAAATGCCCCGAGTAACATACCGACTATCGGCGCTCTGGTTTTAGTCAGTAATTGCGCATATAGCATATAGAACATTGATATAATAAGCATCGTTTTTGTAGTCCACCGTCGTTGAGATATTAATAATACTCCAGCAAGAAATAGATGGACCGTCATTAGCAATGACATCTGATTATAGGTTCCGAATCCCATTGCTCGTTTCATTCCTTGGCGCATCACATAGAAAAAGGTGCTTTCAAAAATCTGAATATTATCGGTAGTAATCAGCGGGTAAATATAAGTTCGGTCGGTTGAAAAGAACGTAGATAGAATAATTGCGGCTGCAGTAATCAATCCTCCAAGAATAACAACGAGATAAAATCGGAATAACTGCGATTCTGTTTGGATAAGTTGGAATATACAGTATATGACCATAAATGAAATCAGTAAATTTAGTCCGCTATACCACGCAGAGAATGGTTTTTCCGTCCAGGCTGATGATAGGATACTCCACACAATCAACATCCCTATCGGAACCAACAGAAAAACTTGCGGAGCAGCATACTGCTGTAATTTAGCGCTAAATCGGAGTAATACTGCTAGGAATAACAGTGAGCCAAATATTGTTGGAAATAATAAGAGAATTTTATAGGTATGTGACTGATACACGATATTGATAACAAAATTATAAAACGGAAAACAGAAGGCTAAAATACCAAGTGCAATC
Source organism: bacterium (assembly GCA_026416715.1). Classification (NCBI taxonomy): domain Bacteria; species bacterium. The sequence continues at coordinate 154,187 of JAOAEQ010000002.1, read as the reverse complement.
CGTGGTCGAATAAGTGCAATAATGAAATACAGCCCGAGAATCAATCCCACTACGACTAGTCCTGGCTGCGTTAGTGATGGGATAGTACTCACGATAATAGCAAGTGTACATTCAATGATTATAATCGTAATCCACCAACGCAACGGAAAACTAAATCGAAGCGCAGATAATTCTGTTTTTGCAGTAACCATAAGTAATAGATTAATTAATAACTTAATAGTTAACCAAAGGGATAAGTAAACCCCTTCAATTCATTTACTTAGTTAGTTTACTTATTTCATTTTCTGCTTCAGCAAGTGCTGGGCATACTCCATTCGTTTATCCAGTTCATCCCAAAATCGCCATAATCCAGGATATCGCCGAACATAAATTTCTAACTGCCGGATGAATGGTTCAAGTCGTTCTGCAACCGACCCGGTTTCCGGCAAAGCAGGATAAATAATAGTTTCCCAGTGGATTGCGGTTTTCGGGATTAAAAAAATCGGTAGCACCGAAGCGCCAGTTCGCTCCGCTAACTGAATCCCACCAACCGCAAATGGTAGCTGTTTTCCCAAAAAAGAAGCGGAAATAAATTTCCCAATAAACGTACCGCCTCCCGCACCATCGCCACTGGTCATAACTATAGCATTTTTTCGTAACCCTTCTACCACAGGACGGAGAAACTTATCTGCCGCAATAATCCGTGCCGGGATTTTAGCTTCCTCTTTAAGTCGAAGTCGAAATGCAACCTTGCGACCAATCCAGCTTAGTCCTTTATCTGTCGGAAACCCAATCTGAATTACCTGATATCCAGCTAAACCGAGTGCGACTAGGGTTAATTGAGCAGGACCAAAATGTCCATGGAGTAGAATCACACCATGATTTTTTTTTAGTGCAGCTTCAAGATGTTCTAGACCAACAAATGAATGATAACGCCCAATATTATGCTTATTTAACCTTGGAAAAAAGAAAATAGAGAGTTGATTTAAATAATGTGTTGTCAGATATTCATTAATAAAATGCTTAACCGATATTCCTGTTATTTCGGAATTAAAAATTAAGGTGTATTGTCGCTGGAGATGTTTCTTTCGCCCCTGGGATATAAGCGCATGGATTTTTCCCAATTCACGAAGTAGATAGATGTTCCACGATATCGGAATAAGTTTTGTTATCCAGCGGATAGGATACCAAACCAACAATCGGGCGATATCACGAAAAACACTTTCTTGAACGACCATAGAAATTGTTATAATCGGTTTTTTATCTCCGTAATCGGATGTTAAACTTTTCTCCCTATTAGTTTACCTATGGTTAAATCAATCATATCAAGCATGCGATTGGTTAGAAAATTCAGCAGTTTATAGTTCGGACTGATATAAAATAGCGATTTTAATTCTGATTCAGTTTTAGGTAACAAATCAGCCGTAGGCGAAATTATTTTTTCTTCAATAGCAATCTGGTGTAATCGAGTATGCGGTTCAATACGAATCCAGGAGACGTGGACTCCGCCTTTACGGCGTAGTCCGAGCAAAAGATTTTCCTTTAGAAAAAACCATAGCGTTTGTAAATATTCACCAATCGTTATCCCCGGATAATTTAAAAAGAACGAATATCCACAATGCACGCCCGGAATTTGATGGCATAATTTTGCCGTTCTTCGAATATCTTGCGCCGTAAAATTTTTCTGGAGAACATTTAATCCGGTGTCCGTAATAGCGTCTGGTGAAAAAAAGAAATGATTACATCCTGCTTTGAGCGCTAATCGAATAAACGATTCGTCCATATCTTTCATATCAAAAAAGGCTGACCAGGGAACCGAATGTAGTTTTCGCGAAATAAGCTCTTGGCAGATCGCTTCCGCATGTTCTTTTGGTACATTAAAAATATCGTCGACAAAGGTATACGTTGGAACATGATATTGATTTATTAACAACTCAATTTCATCGACAATAGATTGTGGTGAACGGAGTCGAACTCCCATACCGGTTAAATGCGGATAACTGCAATAGATACATTTCAACGGACAACCCCGTTTACTTTGCACTCCGATTGCCGGTAAACGGTCAAAATATCGTTCTATTTGCGTTAAATCATGTCGCGGAATTGGAAGTGCATCGAATTGGGGTAGTCCGCGTGGGCCGCTAAAGAGTACTTTACCATCCTTCCGGTAAAAAATCCCGGGAACTTTCTCAGGGTCAGATAAATTCGCGAGCAATTCAGGAAACGATTCTTCTGCTTCACGGAATACTCCAAAATCGACTTCAGGAACTTGGCGCATAATTTGTTCTGCAAACAGTGAAAATCCGGAACCGCCAACGACGGTAATTGCTTCAGGAATCAAACGACGAATGAGCTGAACGGTAGGTTGTAATGTTTTCCAATGCACATATAAGTCGCGGAGATTGGTAGTATCAATGTTTCGTTGCGAAATCCCAACAATATCGGGATGGAATGAAAGAATGATTTCCGACAATGTCCCGTATGGGTCAGACTCGAGATTAGGATCGTAAATTTTCACCTCATATTGGTTTGGTGGTGTGGTTAGCGCTGCCGCTAAATATGCCAATCCTATCGGATAGACTAGTCCAAAATCTTTTCTACCAGTATGTGCTTGAACAAGGAGAATTTTCATAAAAAAATGGTAACATCCTATGGCTGAATAAAAAATGAAGGTTCAATCCAATATACTTTAGCATAATGACACGGATACTGGCGAATATATTTCTCTAATCGTGCAATATATTCCTTCATAATCGTTGTATCATCTTTATCGTTCATTTCCATTTGGTCTTCGATAATCAGCCGATGCCGAAAATCTTTTTCGCGAATGAGAAATACTGGCAGCACTATCGCGCCGGTTAATTTTGCAAATCGCGCTAGCCCAGGAGAAAATCGAGCTCGTTGGCCAAGGAAATCAAGTTCAAGCCATTGTTCCGATTCTCGACCATCTGCAGCGAACAAGACCACTTCATTGTTCTGAATTGCACGGACGGCACCACGTAACGGTTTATCAATGTAATGGAACGTTACCGGTAATTGTTCACGATATCCGATTCGATATCGGAACGCTCTATTTCGAATTGCGTTGATTATTCTGCCGTAAAACGTGTCTTGGACGGCCGGTGGGTTCCACCGACTAGCGATTTGATGGAGTTTATATCCTTGATACCCGATCGCTGGCATCAGAAATTCTTCATTTCCAAAATGACCATGCGCTAGAATAACACCTCTATGCTGGTGGAGTGCAGCATCGAGTTTTTCTAATCCGATATAATGTACCATACGGTTGATTTTTTTAGAATCTAATTTTGGATATAGAAAAATTTCTATCGAATTTAATGCATAATTTCTAAATGTATTTTTAACGATGCGAAGTAATATTGATTCGTTCGCATCGGGAAAAAAATATTTCAGTCCATTCAGAACCCGTTGGCGTTTACCGATGGCAAACCAATAATGGCATCGCCCAGCAAAAACCGCTAACCGATAACTCCATGAAGTCGGAATTAGTTGAATAAAAAATCGCCACGGATGCCAATAAATCCATCGGGCGAATTCTGCTACAAGCAGCTTTATCATCATGAGTATTGAATTAATTCGATAGATGTTTTTCTGCTATAATTTTACCATATAACTTCATTTGGATGTCGCGTTTTCATTCGAAATGTTCGAAAAAATATTCGGAGTTCAATTGCAGGAAAAAGTATTACCATCAAGATATTTTAGAAATATTTAAAAAAATATAAAAAAACTATTGACAACTATATATTGTGGAGTATAATACTAGGGTACACAAGATATTGTGTTCCCCTTTCCTAGTCATTCGATACAAAAAGAGCGTTAAACTATGATAACGTAGTAGTTTTATTTTTCAGCAGCAGTGAGCCGATGGTAATAGGGAAAACGCTCTCCATAAGAAACGTCCAAGCGATTGGGGAAAACAATACATAGAAAGTAAGAATCAAATTAATTAACCATATACAAAACGTTTTGAATTTTGGATTCCCTCCTTTAAGATAGAGCAAACGATACACCATAAATATTAGGATTACGATTTTTTTCGGTAGTAAATAATTAAGTTTATTTTCAAACAGCAATTATATTGCTATTATTGTCTACTATTAAAAAAACCAATGGTGTTTCTGCTGTCTTTAGGAGAAATTCGAAATTCAGAATCGGCTTTATTCTTCCTATGCTATCCTTATCAAAAAATGCTCAGATTGTTTTAGAAAAGCGATATCTCCAAAAAAATGACCAAGGAGTACCAATTGAAACTCCTGAAGAGATGTTTCAGCGGGTAGCAAAGACGATCGCTAGCGCAGAAAAAAATTATAAAAAGTCAGCGCGTGAAATTAAGCAACTGGAAAAAGAATTTTATCGGATAATGACCGCGCTCGAATTTTTGCCAAATAGTCCTACCCTGATGAATGCTGGTCGACCGCTAGGGCAACTTTCCGCTTGTTTCGTTCTGCCGATTGATGATTCGATGGAGAGTATTTTCGAAACGATTAAAAATACGGCATTGATTCATCAGAGCGGTGGCGGAACCGGGTTTTCATTTTCCCGACTGCGACCAGCAGGAGATATGGTTAAATCTACCCATGGTGTTTCCAGCGGTCCAATTTCGTTTATGGAAGTGTTCAATGCGGCTACTGAAGCTATTAAACAAGGAGGAACTCGTCGTGGTGCGAATATGGGCATTCTGCGGGTTGACCATCCGGATATCCAGAAATTTATCACCGCTAAACAGGATTCAACGAAATTAAATAATTTTAATATTTCGGTTGGGATAACCGAAAAATTTATGGAGGCAGTGAAAAAGAACGAAGAATACGAATTAATCAATCCGCGAACCAAACTACCTGTAGCCAGGTTAAAAGCAAAAGATGTTTTCGACCAGATTGTTAATCTTGCTTGGAAAAATGGAGAACCGGGAATCGTTTTTCTCGACCGGTTAAACCGCGATAATCCGACGCCAAAACTTGGTGAAATTGAGAGTACAAATCCGTGCGGGGAACAACCGTTGCTTCCCTATGAATCCTGTAATCTTGGGTCGATTAATTTAGCGAAAATGTTGAAAGTATCTAAAGATACCGTAAGCATTGACTGGAACAAACTAAAGTCTGTAGTTCATCTTGCGGTTCGATTTTTAGATAATGTTATTGACATCAATCGGTACCCAATCCCAATGATTGAACAAATGACAAAAGGGAATCGGAAAATCGGGCTTGGAGTTATGGGGTTTGCCGATATGTTAATTCAATTATCAGTTCCATATAATTCTGATACGGCATTAAAACTAGCTGAAGAAATCATGTCATTTATTGCAAAAGAAGCGAAAAAAACGTCACAGGAACTAGCAAAAGAACGAGGTGCATTCCCGAATTTCAAAGGAAGTATCTACGATAAACCAGGAGCGAAAAAATTACGGAACGCGACAACCACGACCATTGCACCAACCGGAAGTATAGGAATTATTGCTGGGTGTTCGAGTGGGATAGAACCGTTATTTGCAATATCGTATATCCGTAAAACCGGGTTGGGCAACGTTGACTTAACCGAAGTGAATCCGCTGTTTGAAAATATTGCTAAAAAACGCGGGTTCTACTCCGAAGCGTTGATGCAGAAAATCGCCGAACTCGGTTCAGTCCAAGGAATAGCAGAGGTTCCGGATGATGTAAAGAAAATTTTTGTTACTGCACACGATATCGCTCCGGAGTGGCATTTGAAAATGCAAGCAGCGTTTCAGAAGTATGTCGATAATGCGGTGAGTAAAACGGTTAACTTTCCCAATAGCGCTACTCCAGATGATGTTGCAAAAGTATATTGGCTGGCGTATGAACTTGGATGCAAAGGGGTAACCGTTTATCGGCATGGAAGTCGAGAAGAACAAGTTATTAATATCGGGAAACAGAATGACTCAACTTCGATACGAAAACATCGGGTAACGCCGCGACCGCGTCCGTCAATAAGTCGGGGGTTTACCGAAAAAATCAAAACCGGCTGTGGTAATCTCTATGTTACTGTCAATGAAGACGAACACGGGCTCTGTGAAGTATTCACGGCGATGGGCAAATCCGGTGGATGTATGGCATCACAGTCAGAAGCGACTGGTAGATTGATTTCATTAGCCCTGCAAGCCGGGGTTGACCCTGAACTCATTATTAAACATCTGAAAGGTATTCGATGTCCGTTACCGTTCTGGGAGAATGGAAGTGTTACTCTTTCCTGTGCGGATGCTATCGGCAAAGCTATGCAGCATTATCTTGAACGAAATCATCCGGTTACCGTTGAACCAGTAAAGAAAGAAACAGTGCAGAAAACGTTAGTTGGCATTTGTCCCCAATGTCCGGAATGTGGTATGCTCCTTGAGTATCAGGAAGGATGTATTATTTGCCGAGCGTGTGGGTTCTCCAAATGCGGGTAGGTAAGGTTAAAACTCATACCGTATCGTAACATAAGAAAACCAGTTCGATTGCAATCGAACTGGTTTCTTATAGATTCTTCGAGATTCAACTCGCTTGACGAAGCCTACCTTCGATTGCTATGATATTTACTATCATTTCGAGTACATAGCGAAATAATTCCGTTACCTATAACGCTCTCATTACCACTTTATGATTACCGACTTGGAACAAAAAATCAAAAAACTTAAAGAAAATATTAGCAGTAATAAAAAGCAAATTAAAGAATTAAAAACCGGGATAACCGGTCTGGAACGGAAACGGGAAGAATATTTATCGAAAGTATCAAGTAATAATGCAGATGCTGCGGCGCAGATTGCGTTGTTAGAAGTGGAAAAAGAGCTGGAATTAGCTAAAGAACAGTTGCGCGATTTAGAACGAACAACCAGCGATTTAGCGCTCGAATTGAAAGAAGCGAAATTAAATCTCGAAAATACCCTCGCAGAAAGCCTGCGGCAGGAGTTGACAAAAGTTCGAGAAGAACGAGAACAACTTCGGTCGGAACTGATTCCACAAGCGATAAAACACTTAGAAGAACTGCAGGAACGATTAAAAAAACTTGATGCGCTCGTCGTTACGTTAAGTAGCGAACTCGCCCAGTTAACTCGCGAATCAACCGATATCCCCTCTGAAGAGGTCTCGATTAGAACGTAATTCTAATACAACTCCGAAAGTCAGAATATTGAACATTGCCAAATAAATCTAATAATAGAAGCTATCAGATTATCAGGTTTTTATCTGTCTGGTTGAATTGGTTTATCAAACTATATGAATCGTAATAGTATTAATCGAATCCTGGATGCGAATTGCAACCGTGCAGCTGAAGGGTTGCGGGTCATAGAAGATATCTGTCGGTTTGTATTCGATTCCCAAGAATATACCGAACAGCTTAAATCATTCCGGCACCAGCTGATAGACACTATCAACCGTTTAGATCCAACAAATTACAACCTATTAGCTGGACGAAAAAGTGATTCCGATGTGGGTGAGAAAATGTTGCCGGAACTTGAGCGTGACCGAATGGGATTCGAGTCATTAATAGTCGCAAATTTCCGGCGGGTGCAAGAAGCAACCCGAGTACTCGAAGAAATCAGTAAACTGGTAAATCCCCATGTTTACACTATTTTTAAACAAATTAGATTTCAATTATATACGCTGGAAAAGAATATCATATTACTCTTTCCAAAAGGAAAACTTACCAGCGGTGAACTCTATGTAGTTACAGACCAGAAATTAGCGAAAGGACGACCGATTGTGAACGTGGTAAAACAAGCGATTGCTGGCGGTGCGACCATTATCCAGCTTCGGGATAAAGAAGCAGGAACCAGAATGTTAGTCGAACAAGGGAAGCGATTACGGCGGATAACTCGAGAGAATAATGTGCTATTAATTATTAATGACCGGGTAGATATCGCTCTTGCGGTTGATGCTGATGGTGTTCATCTCGGTCAGGACGATATGGCAGTGGATACTGCCCGAAAGCTACTCGGGTATGATAAAATTATAGGGGTAAGTGTGAGCAATCTAGAGCAAGCGATACAAGCGGAGAAATCCGGTGCGGATTATCTCGGGTTAAGCCCAATATATACAACGTCAACCAAACCAGACGCAGGAACCGGACTTGGATTAACATTTATCCGGCAGGTAAGACGAAAGGTTAAACTTCCACTAGTCGCTATTGGTGGAATAAATAAAAATAACGTTACAGATGTCATTCGTGCAGGTGCAGATATTGCTGCAGTAGTTTCTGCAGTAGTTTCTGCAGAAGATATTGAACAAGCAGCAAGAGATTTGGTTAAAAAAATCAAGAAGGCTAAGACTATTAGTTACAGATAGTTGCAGATTACCACAGATTAAATTCCGATACTATTTTTGGGTCATGCGTGTGCTCCGTCGTGACTGAATATATGACACAACTTGAAAGTGCTAGAAAAAAAATTGTTACTTCCGAAATGCAGCTGGTTGCAAAACTAGAGAATCTCGATACTAATTGGTTATGCGACCAGATCGCGATCGGTAAAATCGTTCTTCCGTATAATCCGAAACATTCGCCGAAACATCCTTGTGCTATTGGGAAAGGTACCAGAACTAAAGTGAATGCGAATATCGGTTCATCGCCGGATGTTCCGCAGGTTGAGAACGAACTGCGTAAACTCAACGCGGCACTAGAAGCGAAAACTGATACGGTAATGGATTTAAGCACCGGCGGGGATATTTTACTAATTCGGTCAAAAGTTATTGAACATAGCCCGGTTCCGGTAGGTACAGTTCCGATATATGGTGCGGCAGTTACGGCGAAACAATCACAACGAGCTATTGTTGAACTCACAGAAGACGAACTGTTTGCTGAAGTGGTTAATCAAGCGGAACAGGGAGTAGATTTCATGACCATCCATTGCGGGGTATGCTGGCGTACATTGAACGCGATGCAAGAACAGGGTCGAATAACCGATGTAGTCAGTCGCGGTGGTGCATTAACTCTCGAATGGATGATATATAATGAACAAGAGAATCCGTTTTATGAACATTATGATCGGCTTCTTGAAATAGCGCGAAAATATGATATTACGCTTAGTTTAGGTGATGGATTTCGTCCCGGTTGTTTAGCTGATGCTACTGACCGTGCACAAATTGAAGAGTTGATTATCTTGGGTGAACTAACCCAACGAGCGTGGGATGCCGGTGTTCAGGTGATGATAGAAGGACCGGGACATGTTCCGTTGAATCAGATTGGAATGAATATGCAGATTGAAAAACAGCTATGTAAAGAAGCACCGTTTTATGTTCTTGGACCGCTAGTAACCGATGTTGCACCCGGATATGACCATATCACTGCCGCAATTGGCGGAGCGATAGCAGCATCAGCAGGTGCTGATTTCTTATGTTACGTTACCAAATCCGAACATTTACGGTTGCCCACAGTCGAAGAGGTATACGAAGGAGTTATCGTTACCCGGATAGCTGCGCATGCTGCGGATATCGCTAAAGGACTTCCCGGTGCGCTCGAGTGGGATATCCAGATGGCAAAAGCGCGGAAATCGCTCGATTGGGATAAGATGCTCGAATATGCGATTGATCCGAAACGAGCGAAAACAATGCGGGAGGAAAGTCCGCCAACCGAATCTGATGTCTGTACGATGTGCGGTGAATTCTGCGCGATGAAAGGAATGACTGAATACCTCCGGAAGCCTCATAAATCAAAAATACAATCCCTACGGTCTCGGAAATGAACTCATCATTGCACTAGCAGGAAAGAATCCAAATAAATTTAATCTTCCGCGCAGTTGCATTGATGGTTAAAGTTTTTATTTAACACAGTGAATCAGCGAGATCTTTGGGTTGGTCAAAGTCTTACCATAAAAACCACGAAATTATCAAACCACAAAGACGCTAATCCAGTTACCTGAGCGGTCAAATTTACTCCGAACTCTTCAATAAACTCTGAAATTTTTTACCTAACTCTGTGAACAAACGAAGTAGACTATAGTTGCGGGTTAATGTATTACAGTTGAAATCCAGTTTGGGCGGATTCAATCCGGGTTAAATTAATGCTACTCTAAGTATCTAACGTTCTCTAATGGTTCTAAACGCATGATATTTTTATTTTTTTGAGCATAAATAGTAAGTAGGTCTTTTTTGGATTAATTTTTTTCCCTCTTGACAAACCCCAAAATCTCTTGTAAAATCAATAGTATCAATATTTTATTTTTCGACTTGATTTTAGTTTAAGGTTATCCGGGGGTTTACGTTATCCTAAATAGGATAGTAACCCTTAGCTAAAGCTGGGTAGAAAACTCTTAAACTTGATTTGATAGGAGGGCTTATTTATGATTAAAGCCGATTTAATTGAAAAAGTTTCTGAAGCAGCAAAAATCCCGCGGCAGGATGCGCAAAAGGTTGTTGAAACTACGTTCCAGATTATTAAAGATGCGCTAGCTGCCGGAGATAGAATTGAACTCCGTGATTTCGGTGTGTTCTTGGTTAAACAGCGGGTCGCTCGGGTTGGTCGCAATCCGAAAACTAAAGTTGAAGCGCCAATTCCTGCGCGGAAAATGCCGGTGTTTAAACCTGGTCGTGAACTGAAACAGATTGTTAATACAAAATAATGCGTACGTCCAAATGTCAAAATCCAAATAGCAAATAAATCTAATCATCATGAGATCAAATAGCTCTATGATAAATGATTTGGATTTAACCGATGTATTTGGATTTTGTCCCTGCTTCTGCAGGGATGACGTCATTCCCGCGGAAGCGGGAATTGGATTTTGGGTTTGATGATTCATAATAAGTCGCGGCTGATTTTAATTGGATTAGCGGTTCTTCTTGCCGGATTTTATATTCAGAATAATATCGTTTCTGTGTATTTCAATATGCATGGAAACGATTTTGCGCATCTATACCTTGGCGCATATCTTGCGAAACAAGGTAAAAATTTCTACTGTCCGCAAGAAATATTTGATGCCGCGCAACGGCTTGGAATTCAACGGGTTAATCCGTTTGTCTATCCGCCGATAGTAGCGATTTTTTTTATTCCATTAAGTTTATTGTCATATCCGATAGCGCAGGAAGCATGGTTTATATTCAATCATGTATTTTTAATCATCGGTTTAGGGTTATTGATAGCAACGTTCGATTCTGAGCATCGTCTAATTTATGTAATTTCCGCTTTAGGTTTAACTTTCAATTTCTATCCGCTATATCGAACGCTCACCGCTGGACAACTGAATTTATTAATCTTGTTTCTGCTCTGTTTTGCCTGGTTTCTTTTCGTTAAAAAGAGCCAGCTTTGGTCCGGAATGATTTTAGGCATCGCAACGTTAATCAAACTTTTCCCCGGATTATTTATTCTTTTCTTCCTGTGGAAAAGAGAATATAAACTCGCAGTAGCCGCTCTAGCAACGATAATCATATTAGTTGGATTAAGTTTAGCGATTCAAGGTATTCAACTATATCAAGATTATGGAACAATCCTAGCACAGATGAATTATGGGCGGTCAACATGGTCGGAATTCCAGCAACGGTTTGATGTAGAACCGGCAAATCAATCTATCCATGCATTGTTACTCCGTTTATTCGTTTCGAATCCGGTTACAACTCCGGTAATTAACCTACCAGTTCTCGCAAAATTGTTAAGTATATTATTTTCAATTATTCTTCTTGGTGTATGCATCTGGTTAACATATCCGAGGGAAAAGATGGAACCCATTATGTCCAGTTTACAACTTGAGTTTTCATTAATTCTAATAACTGCACTTTTAATTCCGAGTTTACTCTGGGATCATTATCTAGTATATTTCTTTTTGATTCTATTATGGTTAATTGACTATTGGTTTAAATCGAGCAATTTCTCTATCAAATCTATCATCTATACTTCTATTCTCTATCTAATTATGGCTATCCCTTATAATTTCTGGAGTCGAGAGCTTAACTCCGGATTCGGAATATTCCTGATGTCATTGAAGTTATACCCTGTTATTCTTATCTGGCTCTACCTAGCTTACCTAATTTATACCTACCGAATAGACCAACAAACTAAAACTACAAAATAAAACGGGTATAAAATGAGCTAACCCAGTGTAGAGGGGAATGAGAATTGAACGGTTCAATTCTCATTCCCCTCTACTTTTTGTCCGGAATAGCGAAATGAATATTTATTTGACAAGTGGTGTTGTTTCAGGATAGAGTATTTAGAAGAAAAAACGGTTCGAGTTCGATAGCTTAGAACGCGAATCGTATTTTTTATTTCTATTTCAAGAAAGGATTGGAGTATGGATAAAAAATTTAGTGGCAAAATCAAATGGATTGCAGTTATTAGTGGTGTAGCAATCACCGTAGTAGCAGCATCGTTTATCGCTATCGGTCAGGATAAGGAGGATAAAGCGAAAGCAGGGGTAACTGCGGGGGAACCTGCCGCAAAAGAGATTGTTGCAGAAGTGAATGGGAAAAAGATAACGGTATCAGAATTTAATGCGCAGTTAGAACGTATTGCAGGTAATGAACCGACGCAAGCAGATAACCCAATGTTGAAACAAAAACTATTAGATGGAATGGTTAAAGAGGCATTAATCATGCAGGAAGCGGAAAAGCTTGGCGTAGAAAAAGACCCGGAAGTGCAGAAAAGTCTTGAGCAGGCGAAACAGCAGATTCTAGTTCGTGCAGTAGTTGAAAAAGAAGTTATCGATAAAGTCAAATCGGTTGATGAGAAAGAATTGAAATCGTTCTATGAAGAAAATAAAGCGCAATTTCAGACTGGAGAAAAAGTTCGGGCACGGCATATTTTGGTAAAAACGAAAGCTGAAGCAGACCAAATCAAAGTTCAGCTGGATAAGGGGGCGGACTTTGCCAAACTTGCGAAAGAGAAATCGCTTGACACAGGAACGAAAGAGAACGGCGGCGACCTTGGTTTCTTTGGTAAAGGTGAAATGGTGCCGGAATTTGAGAATGCCGCGTTCAGTTTATCAACTGGGAAAATCAGTCCGCCGGTTAAATCGCAGTTCGGATATCATATTATTAAAGTTGAAGAGAAAAAACCGAGCGCTCCGTTATCCTTTGAAGAAGCAAAACCATATATTGAGCGACGGCTAATTAATCAAAAACAACGGGAACGACTAGAGTTATGGTTAGCTGAATTGGAGAAAAGCGCAAAAATAACCACGTATCCGGAACGGATTGGATTGGTAGGAACTGGTGCCCCTAAACCAGCAGAATCAGAAAAGAAATAGCCTTAAAAGTTCCATATAAATCATCAATAATATCTTGCAAATATTAAATCTTCGTTGCGGTCTTGGAATGCATCCTGCATCCTATAGTACATTACACCAAGACCGCAAATTATCGATATACCACATACCGCAAATGACGTTATAAAAACCTAAAAGATTTGTATTATAAGTTTTACATTCTGAAATGATGAACCACTCTAACCCATTAGTTATTACTGTAACTCTAAACCCACTGATTGATAAAACGGTCTATGTTGATAAACTTGTTCCTGGGAAGATACATCGGGCAATATGTGGTCCAGAAATAGTTGGGGGAAAAGGAATCAATGTATCCCGAGCGGTTAAACGGTTAGGCGGCGATTCAATTGCAATAACCTTTATTGGCGGCGAGATCGGTACCCATTTATCAACGCTCCTTCATCAGGAAAGGATACCATCGCGCTTCGTCAGAACGATAACTCCAACTCGTCTACAAATATCAATTCTTGAACAAAGCAATAATAAATCAACGTCTATAATTTTTCCAAATACTGGAGTCTCGCAAGAAGAATTAGATACATTATTATTTGAATTATCAAATCTACTTGTTAGGCAGAATAAAAAGTCTATTCTGGTTATTTCAGGGAGCGCACCATCAGGAGATATGGATACTTCGATAAAAAAAATTATTCATATGGCTAATAAATTCAAAATTAAAACTATTCTTGATAGTTATGGAACGGCGTTTGCAAGAGCATTATCCGAGCGGCCATTTTGCGTTAGACAGAATCGCAAAGAAGCGGAATTATACTTCAATCATAGGTTAACTCATCAAGGTGATATACTTGACGCTATCGCCGAATATTTTAAATTAGGAATTAAATTTGCTATCATAACCTCTGGAGCTAATGCGGTTTATGCCGGATATAACGGTTATTTCTGGAAAGTTACCCCACCTAAAGTTACTACCGTTAATCCTACTGGTTCAGGCGATGCGATGACTGCAAGTATTGCGTTAGATTTATTAACGATTGATGCTTCTGATTTATCTTTGAAACAGGCTGAACGAATCCTTATAAAATCAGTTGCTGCCGGTGCAGCAAATGCTACGGTCTGGTTACCCTGCGATATAACCAAGAAAATGGTAACCGAATTAACCCCGAAAGTTAAGATTAAACGGGTGGTTTAAAAATAGGTGAGTTCAATATATATAAATAGAAATTAATATTCAGGTTAACTTATGTTACAATAAAGTATTATTATACTTAGTATATTAAAGTTAAAGGAGCGAAATCCTATATGTATCGAACGATGTTAAAATCGAAACTGCACGGCGCAATTGTTACCGAGTGTAACCTCCATTATGAAGGAAGCATCTCGATAGATGAAAACCTTATAAAAGCTGCGGATTTGTTGCCCGGAGAACTTGTTCATGTATTGAACATCAACAATGCGGAACGGTTTGAAACCTATGTGATTAAAGCGAAAGCAGGTTCAGGCACAATCGGATTGAACGGTGCTGCGGCTCGACTTGTGCAGGTCGGTGATGAGCTTATTCTGCTGGCGTATGGCCAATATTCACCAGAAGAATTAAAACAATATAAACCCGTGATTATTCATTTAGATAAAAAGAATCGAATCTTGCGAAAAAAATAATAATTATTGGCTACGTGTCAATGAGAATAGCCGAAAGCAGGAAACAGGATAGGTTCTATCAGTTTTTGATGCTCTTTTTATTCTAACCTAAGTAACAACCTGAATAAAACATACCGTATTTAACAGGAAAAACAAGGGATCTCTTGCATTATTTTGATTTACCTGCCGATTTATGATATAGTATTTAGCTCTGAATAATTAGGAATCTCTCCTAAATTCAGAGTAATATTAAACTACAACATAACGCACGTTTTTCGATTCAGTTTCGGGTCCCTACAATCGATTTGATTCGGTTCGGGCGAAACTGAAAATGAGAGAAACGGTGGGTTAAAACCAAATATAGAGGAGGACGGTCATTATGACCAGTAGTACCCCAGTAATATCAATGAAGGAGTTTTTAGAAGCCGGAGTCCATTTTGGCCATCAAACCAGACGGTGGAACCCGAAAATGAGTCGGTATATTTTCGGAGAACGAAATGGTATCTATATCATTGATTTGAAGAAGACAATGAAAATGTTTATGGATGCCTGTAAAGTGGTTCGAGAAACAGTGGCTGCCGGTGAAGAAGTATTATTTGTTGGTACGAAAAAACAAGCGCAGGAAACTATTCGTGAAGAAGCGACCCGATGCGGGATGCCGTATGTCAACACGCGTTGGCTAGGAGGTATGCTCACGAATTTTACTACCATTAGTAAGGGAATTAAACGGCTGATTGAATTAGAGCAGATGGAACAAGATGGTAGCTTACAATTGCGCACGAAAAAAGAAGCTGCGCAATTGATGAAAGAAAAAAATCGGTTATTAAAAAATCTCGGTGGGGTTAAACAGATGCAACGGCTACCTGGACTATTGTTTATTGTTGACCCGCATACGGAACAAATTGCGGTGCATGAAGCGAACCGACTCGGAATTCCAACGGTAGCTATCGTTGATACCAATTGCGACCCTGACCAGATAACGTATGTTATTCCAGCGAATGATGATGCAATTCGGTCGGTGAAACTTATTACCTCAAAAATTGCTGATGCTGTGCTTGAAGGGAAAGCTGTGCTTGAGAAAACTATTTCAGAGCAGGTTGAAGGTGTGTCAACTCCGGAGACAATGAGTACTGAAGAGAAACCAGTTTCAGGCGAACTGCCACCCGAAATATCTGAAGAGATGTTTAAAGAAGAAGAACTTGAATTTCTAGAAGAATTTGATTCAGCAAAACAAGTGGTTAAAATTAAATCACCAAAGAAAAAAACGGTATAATGTTTACGATACGGTACCAAAACGTTTTGTATGGAGGGTAAGATTACATTATGTCAATAGTTATCGATGCTACAGCGGTAAAAAACTTGCGGGAAAGAACCGGTGCTGGAATGATGGAATGTAAACAAGCACTGGTCGAAGCAAAGGGAAATGTAGATGAAGCGATTGATATCTTGCGGAAAAAAGGGGCTATGCAAGCGGCAAAAAAATCCGGTCGGATAGCTGCGGATGGATTGATTGATACTTATTTGAGTCCCGATGCGCAACTCGGGGTTTTGTTAGAATTAAATTCAGAAACCGATTTCGTAGCAAAAACAGACCAGTTTAAAGCATTATTGAAACAATTAATTAATGAGGTAGTTGCAAAAGGGTATACGACTGTTGCGGAAGTTCCTACTGAGCCGATAACCGCGCTCATTGCGACATTAGGGGAAAATATCACTCTATCCCGTTTCGTTAAATACCAAGTGGAAGATAACCGTGGGATTGTAGATAGTTATATCCATCCGGGAAATAAGCTCGGGGTTATGCTTGAATTAAAAACCCAGAGTTCTGACGCAGCTAAACATCCTGCATTGAAAACGTTAGCCCATGAATTAGCGATGCAAATCGCCGCAGCATCACCCGAGTATATCTCACGCGCAGAGATTCCACAAGCGGTGCTCGATAAAGAACTTGAAATTTATAAAGAGCAAGCTCGGCAGGAAGGAAAACCCGAGAAAATTCTGGATAAAATTGCTCAGGGGAAGTTAAGTAAATTTTATAGTCAAGTTTGTCTACTCGAACAGTTATATATTCGCGACCAGAATATAACGGTAGAAAAAGTTATCCAGAAAACCGCACAAGAGGTTGGTGAACCGATAACCATATCGCGATTTGTCCGGTACAAAATTGGGGAAACAAAATAAAAAACTAACTTGGAGAGCATGTTATGTCAGTTGCTGAACCTAAATATAAACGCGTTTTATTAAAGTTAAGTGGAGAAGCGTTGCTCGGTGACCAAGAGTATGGAATCGATGGAACCGTATTAGATTCTATAGCGGATGAAATTGCGGAAATAAAAGAACTTGAGGTTCAGCTTGGGATTGTTATCGGTGGTGGGAATATCTTTCGTGGAGTGTCAGCATCAAAAACCGGAATGGACCGCGTTTCAGCTGATTATATCGGAATGTTAGCTACCGTAATCAATGCGTTATCGTTGCAGGATGCATTAGAACATCGGGCAATAAAAACGCGCGTAATGTCGGCGATAGAAATGCAGAAACTTTGTGAACCGTATATTCGGCGACGCGCAGTGCGTCATTTAGAAAAAGGACGCGTGGTGATTTTTGCTGCCGGAACTGGGAATCCGTTTTTCACCACGGATACTGCAGCGGCGTTGCGGGCAGAAGAAATCGGGGCAGAAGTGATTCTTAAAGCGACCCGAGTTGATGGCGTTTATACCAGTGATCCGGAAAAAGATAAATCAGCACAACTATTCAGCGATGTATCCTATCAGGAAGTATTGACACGCGGATTGCAAGTAATGGATTTAACTGCGATAACAATGTGTGTAGAATCAAAAATTCCGATTATTGTTTTTAATCTAAAACAATACGGGAATATCAAACGAGTGATTTTAGGTGAACCAGTCGGTACCTTAGTACATTCATCAGAAGACAACACACATTAAACTCATCACAACGCAGATACCGTTTAATCCTTATCTACGCTCTTAGCAAGAAATAAGCTCAGGGAGGACAATACCTATGCCAATAGATCCTTTATTGAAAGAGACGGAAGAAAAAATGCTTAAAGCGGTAGAAAATGCAAAATATGAATTCAGTAAAATCCGCACTGGTCGTGCAACCACCGCGTTATTAGACCCGATTCATGTCGAAGCTTATGGCGGAACAATGACCATAAAACAAATTGCGAATGTATCAATACCGGACCCACGGACGTTAGCAATTCAACCCTGGGATGTGAGTCTGCTTGGTGCAATTGAAAAAGCGATTTTAAAGTCCGACCTCGGGATTACCCCGAATAACGATGGGAAAATAATTCGGATAGTTCTACCGCAATTGACTGAGGAACGACGCCATGATTTAGTTAAAGTTGTCCGAAAACTAGCGGAAGAAGGGCGAATTGCGGTGCGGTCTATTCGCCGGCATACCGTTGAAACGTTAAAAAAACTGGAAAAAGAAGGGAAACTTCCAGAAGATGAGGGTAAACATAACGAAAAGAAAGTCCAAGAATTACACGATAAATATATTAAACTTATTGATGAAGCTCTAGCGAAAAAAGAAGCGGAAATTATGGAAGTATAGGTAGAAAATACAAAATTCCAAATCCAAATATCAAGAAAAAATCTAAAATTCCAATAAAAATAATGTTTTCTTGTCTAAGCTTTTTATCGATTATTTAATATTGGGATTTTAGTAGCTGTGCGTTCTTTGCGCATTCTTGCCGCGCTTTACGAGAACCGCATTGTTCTATGACTAATGCAAGCGTATCCAATCATTCGCCTTCGACTTTACTTGCCGAAATAGATAAAACCCGATTGCCTAAGCATATAGCGATTATTATGGATGGAAACGGACGCTGGGCGACCCAACGGCATCTACCGCGCATTGAAGGACATCGGGCGGGAATAAAATCTGTTCGCGAAGTTGTAGAAGCAGGTTGCGAGCTCGGTATCGGAGTAATAACTCTATATACTTTTTCTATAGAGAATTGGAAACGGCCAACAACAGAAATACGATTTCTAATGCGGTTAATGGAACAATTTCTCTACGATGAAATCGAAGAAATGAATCAAAATGGCGTGCGGCTGCTGATTACCGGTCGAACTGAACGAGTACCGGATTTTGTGTTAAAAGCGATGGAAATCGCCCAGAATAAAACGCAACATAATAGTAAATTAATCCTCAATCTAGCGTTTAATTATAGTGGTCGCGCAGAAATAATTGATGCAATAAAAAAACTTGTTATCGATATTCAGAACCAAAAGATTCACCCAGCTGAAGTAAATGAACAAGTGTTTGGAAAATATCTCTATGCTCCAGAATTGCCTGATCCAGATTTATGTATTCGAACCAGCGGTGAATTGCGTATCAGTAATTTTCTGCTCTGGGAAATGGCATATACTGAATTATGGTATACGGAAGTGCTCTGGCCAGATTTTCGCCGGGAACATTTATATCAGGCAATTTTAGACTTTCAACGTCGGGAACGACGTTTTGGACAGGTGTCGCAATCGAGCGATTTGTAATGAAATCATGCATATCAGGGGGGATTCTGCCCGAGTGATACTCAACCACCAGCCGATACGTCGAATTGTTACCGGAGTTATCTTTATTCCAATCCTGGTGTTTTGTCTATTGTCCAATCAGATTTGGTGGTTAACTGGAATAGTGACTATGGTAGCACTCTGGGGAATAAATGAATTTTATAATCTCGTTGCCAGAAAAGGAATAATGCCCTTTCGAAAATTCGGGACGTTAATGGTTTTACTGTTCTGTCTTAATGGGCCGATATGGCTGAGATTTGCTACGCCAGTACAATTAATAGTTGTGCTTATTCTCGGGAGTTTTTTATTAGCGCTGATTCGCCTTAATCCAGATAATAATCATTCGATACTACGGATTTCAACGACGGTTATCGGTGTACTCTATATTGCTCTTCCGTTAGGATTAATGCTATATATCTGGCAAATTCCCCGAGGCGGATTTTATTTACTATGGCTGATTGCTATAACCTGGATGTGTGATACAGGGGCGTATGCTATCGGGAGTGTATTCGGAAAGCATAAACTTTGTCCAACGATAAGTCCCAATAAGACAATCGAAGGTTGTTTAGGTGGGCTTGGTTTCGGAATCCTTGCTGGTTGGGTAGTGCAGTGGATTATAACCCGATATTTTACGAGTTATTTATTCCCTTCGGTATTAATGTTGCTTTATGCTGCAGGAATAGCTCTCACTGCGCAACTAGGGGACTTAGCGGAATCCGTGCTAAAACGAGAAGTTGGAGTTAAAGATTCGGGCAACACTTACACCGGACACGGTGGTATGCTTGATATTATTGATAGTCTTCTCTTTACTATCCCGGTTTTATACCTAATTCTTAAAATATATTATTAACTATAAATCCGAATATCGAAAATCAAAATCATAACATAAACAATAAACAATACAAAAAACGGAAGAACGAAAACAATATATGCTTTATTTCGATATTCGAATGTAACATTTGAGTTCAGTTCATGTCTATTCTTGATCGATATATTCTTCGGTTTTTCCTTGGATTCTTCTTTCTCGCACTTTCCATCTGCTTATGTATCGTGCTGGTTATTCCTTTTGTTGAAGAGCTTGATACTATTATTGCCAATCGAGTTCCGTTTAAGGTCATGTTCTTATATCTGCTTTATTCAGTTCCAACTGTTTTCGTTCAGGTTATTCCCATGGTAGTTTTATTAGCTATATTGCTCGCATTAATCGGACTGAATCGACATCAAGAGTTGCTTGCTATGCAAGCAAGCGGAATCGGATTACCGCGTCTGTTGGTGTTCGTAATGGTATTGATTTGCGGGATTGCGGCGGTTACTTGGTATATTGATGAAAATATCTGTCCATATACATTTCAGCAATCGAAATTTATCAAGACCGAACTAATGGAACGAAAACCACCGGTTCCTTACCTCAGGAAAGAACAGTTGTGGATTCGATGTGAACCGCATTCGCTATTGAGTATAGGATTAATTCATCGAACCGGAACCCGGTTATTGCAAGTGACCTGGATTAAACTTTCCGCTGATGAAACAAGAATAACCGACCGGCTAGACGCAAACGATTTACTTTGGAATCAGGCAGAACAGAAATGGTTTGTTACAACCGGTTCACTTCGTCAGTTTAATGAATCCGGTGATTTAATCGGAGAAACGGTGGTAAATAATTTTCCAATAGAATTTCCATTTCAACCGACCGACCTCAAACAATTCGCATTCCATCCTTCAGAATTTAACACCCAGCAGTTAAAACAATATGTTGAATTTATTCGCGCAAGCGGATTAAATGCTAATGATTATCTCGTAGATTTTTACCTTAAATATACCAATTTCATTTCTCCGATTATTCTCGCTCTGCTGGGAATAGCGTATGGAACTATTCTCGCGCCCAAGACTGCAACGAAACGGTTCGCTATAGCGATTTTGTTAGCCATAGGCTATTATTTAAGTTTATTATTGATGCGTCATCTCGGTCGCGCGGGTGTGATTTATCCATTTTTTAGTGCCATGGTAGTACCATTAACGTTCTTGCTCTGGTCGCTCTATCGCATTTATCGCAATAGTTATAGTTAATTCTAGCCAACTAGAAAAGTGAAAAATCTATTCAGACCGTGTTCTCAGGCATAATTTCAGTATGATATTTATCGTAGGTAATTGATTCATTAAACCTCGAATTCAGGTTCAATGATTAAGCCTATATACATTTTCGACGAGTAAATTTAACGAGATAAACTTTTAATGCGATTAAGTTCTTGTTGAGCAGCGAAATAGGTAGGAACAAGTTCAAGTGCTTTTTCGAACTGAGCGATTGCCCTCGAGTACTCCGCTTTTGCCGCATAGATTAAGCCAAGCCGATAATACGCAGCAGGTCGTGGAGAAAGTTCATTAGCTTTAGTATATTCTTTAATTGCTAACTCGGTATCTCCGTTTCGTTCAAAGGTTAATCCTTGTTCATAGTGCGCTAACGCTTGGGAGACATTATCTGGTTGAATATTCCGTTTTACCCGATAATATACCTTGTTACATCCAAAAGTTCCAACTAAAATCGTTAACCATATCAGTATTGTTTTACTTATCCGCATTAGTCTTTATCACTCCTCTTATGACTCATAATGGCTAGTGCGTGATGTATTATCGTTCATTTACGAGCATATCGTTATGAAACACGCGTAGGTCAAATCGGGATTTATACCGAAATATTTCTTTTCGGATACCTGCAAAATCGAGCGTTTCAATTTCGTCCGGAGACCCTAAAGCAATCAGGGTTTTTTCTTTATCATCTACTGGACCAAGATAAACAATGTTCCCGTTAATAAACTGGACTAAATAATCCTGCTTCAGATAAATCCATTCAGTAACTGATTTTCCATATCGGTTAGGAAATTGCCGTTGATACTCTGGGAATCCCAGTAATTGAACTAATTTTTTTTGGTCAGTAGTAAGGACAACCATACTGGCAGGTAGACCGTGAGTGTTCGCTTCTCCAGTATAACTGGTTTTTTTACTCCGATAATAATCCTGCGCCTGTTTTTCATTCGCCTGGATAACTCGAATATCAAAAGGCAGTTGTTCAGCCGAACTTTTTTTAGGTTTCACATACATGGTTGTGCCGCATCCAGTAAAACCAACGGTTAGAATAATACCGCTGACTATAACCATAAGCATAATATTTAATTTTGTTTTCATAAATACATCCTTTTCCGTTAATTCATATCATTCTTTACGGAATACATTATACCATATTTTGAAAAATATCTCAGAATAATGCTGAAAAACCTATTGGCAGAATAAAAACAAGATCATTGTGTGCCAATTTGACCGTACCCGCCAGTATTTGTTCTTAATTAACCTCGACTTTTATTTTTCTAGTCAATTATATACTCCGTTAGTGTATAGTAAGATGACATTAGAACCATTCGGTTAAAAGATTGTACCTACATCGGCTTATACCTCAACAAAATTAAAATATGCTATTATTACTATAATACTTTGACTACATTGATTTCATTTTTGTTATATTTTAAAAGGATTTAGATTTTATGAAACCCAAATTAATGCAGTTATTACAAAACATGGACATCGTGAATATAGTTGACCCGATAGAACGGAAACGCGCATATACGCTCGCAATTAAAGAATATATTAAAGGCGAAAAAGCACGGATCTATCAATGGCATCTCGCCAAAGCTACCGGGAAAGATATCGTTACGGCTACCACTGCGCTGATTGATGAAGTTATTCTTGCGGTGTTCGAACTCGTAGTCAAAGATGAATTGGGTATTGATGGACAAGTATCCGACTGTGCAGTACTTGCTACTGGCGGATATGGACGTGGCGAAATGAATCCTTGTTCAGATATTGACTTATTATTTTTATATGCAATACCAAAATCCAATGTAAAATCAACTGAATCCGTTCCAGTAGCTATCCCAGAAAGAACACAAAAAATCGCTCGTGGTATCTTATATTATCTCTGGGACGTAGGTTTTCAACTGGGACATAGTTTAAAATCTATTGACGAGTGTTTATCTAATGCTACTTCAGATGTGATTGCAAAAACCGCATTTATGGAGTCACGGTTTCTTGCAGGAAATATCGATTTGTTTGCCAGTTTAAAACGGCAGCTATTCCATCAACTGTTTTCCATAAAAAAATTAGAAGAATATATTTTCGCCAAACTAGATGCGATGTATCATCGACATCAGGAATATGGAAATTCGATATATCAACAAGAACCGAATGTTAAAGAAAGTTGTGGTGGTTTACGCGATTTCCATACCGCAATCTGGATCGCTCAAGCACGGTTCGGAATACAATCCTTCGATGAGTTACAACATCAAGGGATTATTACCGAAGCAGAACGAAAAGAAATTGAAACTGCAGTGGATTTTCTCTGGCGGGTACGCAATCATCTCCATTATCTTACTGGGAAAAAACGTGATAGTCTAACGTTCGACCTTCAAGAACAAATTGCTACGGTTATGGGATATACTGATGATTTAACAGGCAGTGCGGTAGAACAATTCATGCGACATTATTATCTTTTTGCGCGAGATATCGCCGAATTTACCGAAATAATTATTCACCGTTCTTACCCAATGAACCGATTTCGTACCGCAACCCGTTCCCGCATGAAACCGCAAGAACTTGAACCGGGTATACGACTTGCTGATGGCGAAATTAGTTTGACTGAACCGAACCGATTACTTAATACTCCACAGTTGGTGCTCCGTCTATTTTATCAAGCTCAACGGAAAAATTGCCCGATTAGTATCGCAACGAAAACTATCCTTCGTCAGCGAATCGCGGAGATAGACCATCAAGTTTTTTTAGGAAAAGACGGACTTAAAACATTTCGACAGATGCTTCGCGGGAAAGGTAATTTAGGATATGCGTTACGAACAATGCATGAACTCGGTATTCTCGAGCGGATAATCCCAGAATTCGGTGCATTAACGTGCTTGGTACGGCAGGATATCCATCATCAGTATACTGTGGATGAACATAGTATTCGCGCGGTTGAATATCTGCAGGAATTAAAACACAAGCCGAATGATGCTTCAATGCAGCGATTCGGAGATGGTTCACCCATTCATCTATTCGCTCGTTCTTCTGAACAAAAAGTTGCTCAGCCAGTTGAATCTGCGGTTATGGTAGCTCGGCAAATATATCAGGAATTAAATGAATCAGAAGTTTTAATTCTTGCAACATTACTCCACGATATTGGCAAATCGCATACTACGAATACTGAAGTTAGCACTGATGAAAATGAACATACTGCGAACTCCCTGAAGGTGCTTCCCCAGATACTAGATCGGCTTCATATTCAGCCCGAGAAACGAGATTTGATTTATTTTCTCATCCAGCATCATCTTCTGATGTCGGATATAGCACAGCATCGCGATTTTGATGAAGATCGCATATTACGTCAGTTCGCTAACCTTGTTGGCGATAGCTATCATTTGAAACTGTTATTTTTAATTACGTATGCGGACATGCGTGCGGTTGGTCCGCAAGTATGGAACCATTGGAAATCCGCATTATTACTAGGGTTATATCATCGGACTCTGGCAAAACTAGAGGGAAAAGAAATTATCGAAAGTGACGAACAGCAAGCGATTGAAGAACTGAAAACCGAATTAATCACGCAATATAAGGACACCGTGACGACTGAGGAAATAACTGAGCATTTCCGGTTGATGCCGATTCGATATCTACTCGGAACGGCACCAGCGAAAATTATTGAACATATTCAACTGGTTCGAAAACTACTTACACCGGTTTCACCAGCGGGATTACGCTTACCCAGAAAAGAATTAGCGTTGATTCAGCCGGAATTGCCAGCGGGAAGTCCGGTATCCGTTACTGCAGTTTCACATAATTTCCAGCTCGGATATACTGATATCATAATTTGTACTTTTGATGCTCCGGGAGTGTTCAGCAAAATTACTGGTACTTTAGCAGCGAAAATGTTAAATATTTTAAGTGCACAAATTTATACTCGAGCTGATGGAATTGTTCTCGATACAATCCAAATTGACCAACGGAGCGCAAGCTGGACTGAAGACCAATATTGGTGGCAGGAGATTGATGATGAATTGAATGCGGTCATTTCTGGGAAGAAAGATATAGAAAAAATTATTGCTATCCGTCGGCGACAGGAAATGCTGAAACCGATACGCACATTCCGAATCCCAACTGAAATCGAGTTGAACCCTGATATTTCAGATACACAGACTGTAATTGATATCCGAACCCAAGACCGACTCGGATTACTCTACCAGCTAACCAGTACGATGTCTTCATTGGGGTTAAATATCACTTCCGCACGAATTGCTACGTATGGCGCTCGAGCGGTAGACGTTTTTTATGTTACCGACCGCAACGGAAATAAAATTACTGATCCGAGTCAACTCAATCAGATTAAACTCGGGTTATTGGATTCATTGCAATCATAAGAAATAGTTAGAGGTTCGATCCAATTCTCATCGATTTAAACACCTGTGTCTTCCTGTTTCGTTGACTATGTTTTCTGCTTGGTTATTTTTTAATGAAATGGAACGGATTTCAATGCGAAAGCATTGATATTCCTATTTTTTCTTTAAATGAGAACAAACGATACCCCGCTAAATCAGTTGCGTTTTTACTATATTTTACGATAGAATATATATTATCCCTACACAATTCATCGTTCGAGAAAAGGAGAATTATTTAATTATGGGGTCTATATTGTATATAGCTCTGGTAGTAATTCATATATTTGTATGCTTCGGTGTAATTCTTATTGTTTTACTGCAATCCGGAAAAGGTGCAGGATTGTCAAGTGCGTTTGGGGTTGGGAGTGGTGAAAGTTTTTTCGGTGGGCGAGGGCCGATGCTATTTCTAGAGAAACTTACTACCGGTTGTGCTATCGTCTTTATGTTCACTTGTCTCAGTTTATCTCTGCTAGCCTCAAAACAACGGACAAGTTCGGTCGTAGATAACATTCCAGTTCAACAAGCACCAGCAGTTCCCGCCCAGCCCGCACCTGTAAACGTTCCGCCAGCGACACCAACTCAAACGCCGAGCGTTCCAGTAACGCCAACTCCTACGAAATAAATGGATGAAGTGAACCCACAGAAATTAGATGGTAGTGGTCAGAAGTTAGAACGCAGAGGTCAGAGAAAAACTTATACTACCTTATTATCTCTGATTTCTTATTTGTTAATTTTTCTTTTCCTTTTCAGCTGTTCGAAAAAAACCCCTACTATTTCTGAATCTACTACTGTTGGCCAGCAAGGGGGAGTATTAACGCTTGCAACTATTTCCGACCCTAAATCGTTTAATATCATCGTCGCTAAAGAAACTAGTACTACTCAGGCGTTATCGCTTCTGTTTGAAGGTTTAACCCGGGAAAATGGGGTTACCACTGAAGTTGAACCAAACCTTGCGGAATCTTGGGAAATCAGCTCGGACGGTTTAACCTGGATATTTCATCTTCGGAAAGATGTTCGCTGGTCTGATGGCGTCTCGTTTACAGCTGACGACGTGGTGTTTACGTTTACGAAGCTTATATATAATCCCAAAATTCCGACGAGTTCCCGGGATATTTTTATGGTTGATGGAAAACTACCGAAAATAGAAAAAGTTGATGAATATACGGTTAAATTCATCCTACCGAAGCCGTTTGCGCCGTTTCCACGATTAATGACCCAAGAGATTCTTCCGAAGCATAAACTTGAGCCAATAATCGCTAAAGGAGCAGATAAATTTAATTCCGCTTGGGGATTAGATACTCCACCATCAGAAATTGTGGGAACTGGACCATATGTTCTCAAGCAATATTTACCGAGCCAGAAATTGGTTTATGAACCGAATCCATATTATTGGAAAAAAGACAAACAAGGTAAAAAGTTACCATATATCCAGAAAGTTATTCGAATAATCGTTCCTGACCAGGATACGCAACTCCTGAAATTCCAGTCTGGAGAAATAGATGCTATCCCGATGCGGGCACAGCATTATTCGATTCTTAAACCGAAAGAGAAATCCGGGAATTTTACCGTGTATAACTGCGGACCCGATTTTGGCACAGAATTTATCGTTTTCAATCAAAATCCGGGAAAATCGCCAAATGGAAAGCCGTATATACATCCCGTTAAACGCAAATGGTTTTCAAATGTGTTATTCCGTCAAGCAATAGCGCATGCGATTGATAAACAGACGATTATTAATAATGTGTTCTACGGGTTGGGATATCCACAAGATGCAGCGGAAAGTGCTGCAGATGTTTTCTTCCATAATCCGAATGTAAAAAAATATCCTTACGACCTAGAAAAATCAAAACAGTTATTATTGCAAGCGGGGTTCTCGGATAAAAATAATGACGGCTGGCTTGAAGATGAAGAGGGGAATACCGTTGAGTTTACATTAATGACCAACGCTGGAAGTAATAAGGAACGAGAACAAATCGCAAATATCATTGTTCGTGATTTAACAAAACTAGGAATTAAAGTCGTGTTGCAGCCGATAGATTTTAATACGTTAGTTACCAAACTCGATTCGACCTACGATTGGGAAGCGGTTCTACTCGGACTCACTGGTGGAGTTGACCCGCATAGCGGTCGAAATGTATGGCATAGCAGTGGGCAATTACATCTATGGTATCCAGTCCAGAAACAGCCGGCGACAGATTGGGAGAAACGGATTGACCAGATATTTGATACTGCAGCGTCGGAATTAGATAAGCATAAACGTAAACAACTCTACGATGAATTCCAGCTTATCATCTCAGAACAAGTCCCGATAATTTATACCGCTAACCGTGCGGCATTATATGCGGTACGAAATAAATTCGGGAACCTGCATCCGACCGCGTTCGGTGGGATTTTTCATAATATCGAAGAAGTTTATATCAAAAAATAATAGTCAGTAGTCAGTAGACTGAATAGAGAATCAAAACAAGGTTTTTTCCTGACTGCTGACTATTAATTTCTGTCTATTTTTCGGTGATTTCCTATATTCTTCGACGGTTATTACATTTGATTCCTCTGTTAATCGGGATGACATTATTATCCTTCCTGGTTATCCAGCTAGCTCCTGGCGACTACTTCGACCAATTAAAGATGAACCCGCAGATTTCACCAGAAACCATCGAACAAATGCGGCACCAATTCAATCTTGATAAACCATTATGGATTCAATATTTAAAATGGCTTCAGGGAGTAGTACAATTTGATTTTGGTTATTCGTTCACTTACCATACCCCAGTGAGTTTTCTGATTAAAGAACGGTTGATAAATACTTTAATTCTTGGAGTTGCCGCAATGCTCATTTCTTGGGGACTAGCGATTCCAATTGGAATCTATTGTGCGGTGAAACAATATTCATGGATAGATAAATTTTTCTCGTTTTTTTCGTATGTTGGGATGTCGCTACCAACATTTTTCACGGCGTTCTTATTACTCTTTTTTGCGGCATCGACTGGGTGGCTCCCTACCGGCGGGATGATTTCTGCTAACCACGAATCAATGAGCTTATTTGGGAAAATCATTGATTATGGATATCATTTAATAATCCCGGCAATAGTTCTTGGATTCCATTCAATAGCGAGTTTATCACGTATCATGCGTGGAACCATGCTCGAAAATCTACGGCAGCAATATGTTATCACCGCTCGAGCAAAAGGTTTAAAAGAAAAAACCGTTATCTTCAAACATGTTTTACGCAATTCAATTAATCCGATGATAACACTGTTTGGCTATTCCTTACCCGGGCTATTAAGCGGAGCTGCGATTACCGAAATTATCATCGCTTGGCCTGGACTTGGTCGGTTGATGCTGGAAGCGATTATGAGCCAGGATTTATTTGTTATTATGGCAGATTTATTAATGGGTGGATTCTTATTAATCATTGGGAATTTGATCGCTGATGTAATGCTGGCGCTAAGCGATCCCCGGATTAGATATAGCTAGCTAAACTTCTCATTGCAAAATGCAAAATTAGCATTTCAAATAGTAAATTTAAAATGCTAATTGATAAATTTGACATGAATAGATTTTCTTAGTTTCCTGGTTTCCTAATAATTTTTTATGCAGAAAACAAATTCTCCTCTCCGAATAGCGTTTAGACGACTTCGTCGGCATAAAATGGCGATGCTCGGTTTATGGGTATTAGGAATACTCTATTGTTCAGCAATATTTGCAGATTTTATTGCGCCCTATCCGTATTATGAAGATTTTCGGAATAATGCGAACCAGCCGCCAACCCCAATCCATTTCTTTGATGAAACCGGGAAATTTAGTTTTCGTCCATTCGTTTACGAATATACATTACAGATTGATACCCAAACGTACCAACGGAAATATCTACCGGATAGAACTCAGAAAAACTATATCTATTTTTTCACTACCCGCAATGAAATGGTACAAGGTGGGAGGCTCCGTACATCATGGCATTTATTCGGGGTTAAAGACCCAGGGCATATATTCATTTTTGGAACCGATACTCAAGGACGAGATATCTTCTCGAGGATACTCCACGGTTCGCGGGTATCACTCTCAATTGGGTTACTCGGTGTTCTCATTTCGTTTACTATTGGAATGGTTATTGGTGGTATTTCCGGTTATTTCGGTGGGAAATTCGATTATCTAATGATGCGATTCGGTGAAATTATCATGATGGTTCCCAGCATGTTTCTACTATTAGCGTTACGAGCAGCGTTTCTCGGTTTAAAATTGAGCTCGGTAGAAGTTTTCTTTATGATTGTATTCATTATGAGTTTTATCGGTTGGGCAGGGTTAGCGCGGGTTATTCGCGGAATGGTTCTCTCAATTCGTGAACGGGAATATGTACTTGCTGCGCAAGCACTCGGTGTTCCCACTTGGAAGATTATTATTAAACATATTCTTCCGAATACCTTTTCATTTGCGATTGTATCCGCAACGTTAGATATTCCCAGCTATATTCTCGGCGAATCTGCGTTGAGTCTGCTCGGATTAGGTATCGTTGAACCGCAAGCGAGTTGGGGCAATATGCTCAGTGCAGCCCAGAATCTCGTTGTGCTTGAGCAATATCCGTGGATATTAATTCCAGGTTTTTTTATTTTTATAACAGTTCTAGCATTTAATTTCTTGGGTGACGGGCTCCGTGACGCGTTCGACCCAAATGTTATAATGTAGGACTAAAGTAAACAACAAACTAACCGCCGAAAAGCGGTTAGTTTGCGCTAAGCTTGAGTTTAGGTTTTCCTTGTTTTTTAAAACTCGGATTTAATACCATGACTCAAAATAATGTTCTATTAAAGATTGATAATTTGCAGACATTTTTTTTTACGCCAGATGGAGTATCAAAAGCTGTTGACAATGTATCCTTCTCGATTCGAAAAGGGGAAGTACTAGGTCTAGTCGGCGAATCAGGTTGTGGGAAAAGTGTTACTGCGTTATCTATCCTTCGGTTAATTCAATATCCACCAGGGAAAATAGTAAATGGTAAAATCTGGTTTAAAGACCAGGATTTAATGCAATTACCAGATGAAGAGATACGGCGGATTCGTGGGAATGAAATTGCGATGATATTTCAGGAACCGATGACCTCATTGAATCCAGTATTTACTATTGGAAATCAAATTGCAGAAGTGTTTATGCTCCATAAAAAAATGAATAGACAAGATGCGTATCAGGAAGCGATTCGGATGCTGGAGTTAGTTAGAATTCCGTCGCCTGCCCAGCGGGCGAAAGATTATCCCCATCAGTTATCCGGTGGGATGCGGCAACGAACGATGATTGCGATGGCACTTGCCTGTAATCCTTCGTTGCTGATTGCGGATGAACCGACCACTGCATTAGATGTTACGGTTCAAGCGCAGATACTTGATTTAATGGGTGAGTTAAAAGAACAGTTTCAGTCTTCGATATTATTAATCACCCACGATTTAGGGATTATTGCAGGATTTGCGAACTATGTTGCGGTGATGTATGCCGGTCAGATTGTTGAATATACTGATGTTGAAACGCTGTTCTATAACCCGTTGCATCCGTATACGAAAGGATTATTAGTATCAGTACCGAAAATATCAAAAGGCGAACCTGGGTTCTCGCGATTGAAAACAATAGAAGGAGTAGTTCCTGACCCGTTGCATTATCCGACTGGTTGTCGGTTCCACCCACGATGTCCGATTGTAGCCGAACGATGCAAGCAGGTAGTACCGGAATTTGAAGAAAAGAGAGATAACCATTTGGTTAGATGCCTATTAGTTTAATAAATGTCAAAGGAATTTGATTTGGTATCTGAGCTGTTCTATTAGACATGATATGAATCCAAACGATCAATTGCTAATTGTTAAAAAGGTTAAAAAATATTTTCCAGTGACTCAAGGAGTTTTCTCCAAAACCGTTGGTCAGGTGAAAGCGGTGGATGGGGTTTCATTTGAAATGAAACCGGGTGAAACGCTCGGGCTTGTTGGCGAATCCGGCTGCGGAAAAACCACACTCGGTCGTGTTATTTTGCAATTATACCGCGCAACTGAAGGTGAAATCCGCTTTAAAGATTCTCCGAATCTGGTCACATTATCCAATCGCGAGATTCGGCCGTATCGCCGGAAAATGCAGATGATTTTCCAAGACCCGTTCTCATCGTTAAATCCACGAATGACGATTGGGAGTATCGTTGGCGAAGGACTAACAGTTTACAATCTAGCTAAAGGGAAAAAGAAACAAGAACGAATTGCAGAACTACTCAATGCAGTTGGTATAAACCCAGATCACATGTATCGGTATCCGCATGAATTTAGCGGTGGTCAACGGCAACGCATTGGTATTGCGCGAGCACTAGCTGTTGAACCTGAGTTGATTATCGCCGATGAACCAGTTTCATCTCTTGATGTGTCAATTCAAGCACAAATAATTAATCTTTTGCAAGATTTACAATTGCAATTTAAATTGAGTTTCTTATTGATTGCCCATGATTTAGCGGTAGTTGAGCATATTAGCGATCGGGTAGCGGTGATGTATCTTGGTAAAATTGTTGAAATGAGCACAAAAACGAAGTTGTATAAATCGCCATTGCATCCGTATACGAAAGCATTATTATCAGCGGTACCTATTCCTGACCCGAAAGTTAAGGTTGAAAGAATCCTGTTACCTGGTGATATCCCGAGCCCAATGAAAATCCCGACCGGTTGTCGGTTCCATACCCGATGTCCAATTGCTCAATTCCCGATTTGCAAAGAACAAGAACCAGAACTGCTGGAAAAACAACTGAACCATTTCGTTGCCTGCCATTTCGCTAGTGTGTAATTCTATCGTTTAATTTATTTTATATTTTTTGCAAGAGGTGTTTCGACTAAAAGCATAACGGAATAGAATAATACATTAGGTTCTAAATCATGAACCATGGTCATGGTAAAAAATATAGGTTAGATGGATGATATGGTCACGACGATACCTCAAAAAACTCTATTCAATTATATTAAAATCATTGTTGGAAGCTTATTAGGTTTATTAATAGTATTCATATATGCTACGGCAGAACCACCGAATCCGAATCGAGATAAATGGCAGCATGTCATTCCACCAATTCCACCTGATATTGAGTATATTAAAGATATCGAATATGGTAAAGGTGGCAACGTTTCATTAAAACTTGATTTCATTCGCAAAAAAGAGCGACCGCAATTTCCGATGCCAGTAATTGTCTGGATTCATGGTGGCGGTTGGCGTTCCGGTAGTAAAGAGAGTCATATATACCAGCTCATTTATTTTGCGAGGAAAGGATATTTCTGTGCGAGTATAAATTATCGGCTAACCGATGTTGCCACGTTCCCAGCACAAATTGAAGATTGTAAATGCGCGATTCGGTTTTTGCGCGCAAAAGCGAATGAGTATAACCTTAATCCTAATCGTATTGGGGTCTGGGGTTCGTCCGCTGGCGGTCATCTCGCGGCATTACTTGGTACTTCCGGCGGAATCAAAGAACTAGAAGGTTCCGGCGGTTGGCAGAATTATTCCAGCCGAGTTCAAGCGGTCTGCGATTGGTTCGGTCCATCAGATTTTTCTAGATTTATTCCGATTGCTGCAATAAGTCAGCAGAATGAAGCGTTCGGTGCAGTATCAGGATTACTAGGTGGACCGATATCCGAAAAGAAAGAGCTAGCGAGACAAGCAAGTCCGGTAACCTATGTAACCCCTGATGATCCGCCGTTTCTAATTATGCACGGTGACCAGGATAAAGTTGTTTCAATTAGACAAAGTGAGATATTATTTAACGCATTACAACAAGCTGGAGTTGAAGTAACTTTCCGAATTATCGAAGGGGAAGGACACGGTGGCCCGAAATTCTGGCGTGACCCAGAAAACCGACGGATAGTAGAGCAGTTTTTTGATACACATCTTAAATAATAAAATGAAAGATCTAAAGAACTAAAAACTAGAACAAAAAGAATCCTTGTTCTTATGTTCTTTCGTACCCTCGTTAGGAGGAGGTGAATCTTAATGAAATATTTTTTTAAAACAGTAGCATTATTATCGGTAGTCATTTGGTTTTCGGGATGTATTATCGTTTCAATGAATCCGATATACGAATCGGAAAAAGAGCTTGTTTTCGACCCGGCATTGCTTGGCACTTGGACTGATTCTGAAGGAAACAAAATTTCGTTTACCAAATCCGGTGATAAACGATATACTTGCGTGTTCGATGTAGGAAATATACCGAATAATTTCGATGCGTATCTTATTCAGCTTGATAAATATCGGTTTTTGGATTTATACCCCGGGAAATTAGAAGAAGCAAAAGATATGAATATCTACTATATGCTCCATCTGATTCCAATGCATAGTATTTCGAAAGTCTGGTTCGAAAACGATAAATTGTATCTCTCTTTTTTGAACCAAGAATGGTTCGAAAAACAAATCGAGCAGAAAAAAGTCTCACTTCCTTATGCAAAGATTAATGATAGAATCGTTCTAACTGCTTCAGCGAGAGAAATCCAGCGGTTTATCTTGCAATATGCAGATGATACTTCTGCGTTCCAGAAACCGGAACAAGGATTGCAACGAATCAAATGAATACCTAGAAATCATAGAAAAACAGAGAAAATATTTTTGAACTAATAACCACGGTCTCTTTGTGTTTATTCGGTAGTGTTACTCAACAGCGATCATGAAAAGAAATTGCTTATGGTTCAATCACCGCCGCATTTATGAGTAATAGTCTTTTTTTTTGCGGGATATAAAATAAATTATAGAATATTATTTTCATAAAAACCTCAAGTCTTTTCAAAATAAACAAGATACTTAACAATTGAATTTATAAATCGCCAGATTATGCCAAAATGGCATGATCGAAGGAGGAATCTATCGTATTTTCCCAGAAAATTTCGATAATCTGAAATGGTATAAAATTTGCTTTTTAAAATCAACAAAAATGTTATTCGTTTTTTGACAATAAATCATAAATCGATTTATAATACTTTTAGGCATCAATACCTATCAATAACTATTGGTAACAACGTAAGTCTTTTTGAATCGGCAACGGAATTTTGAGGAGGGAAATATATTATGTTACAAGCTAGCCGATTGAAAGAGGTAATGACTGCTGAAGTTGCATTTCAAACACTTCGATTACTACCTTACCTACCAGACCAAGCATATCTATATTTTCTACGACCGTTTCTCCGTTCATTCCCGGTTCCGGAAAGTCGCGAGTTTATGCAGCGGCTAGTTCTGTTTGCAAAAAAACATCTCACGCTCGCTGCGCCAACCTATCGGGATAAAGCAATAGAAACTTTTTTTATTAATGCTTTACTGAAAGGGTATTCGATTCGCCGACAACGAGAACAAGAACTCGGAATTCGGATTCCGTTCTTTTTCGTTATCAGCCCGACAATGCGGTGTAATCTCGGATGTTATGGTTGCTATGCCGGTATGTATACGAAAGAAGATGATTTAGATTATACAGTGGTTGACCGTATCCTTAAAGAAGCGAAAGATCTCGGTATCTATTTCATAACTATATCTGGCGGAGAACCATTCTACTGGCAACATATTTTGGAAATGTTTCAGGCGCATAATGATATGTTTTTCCAAGTTTATACTAATGGGACACTAATTGACCAAACGATGGCAGAAAAATTAGCAAAGTTAGGAAATGTTTTACCAGCGATTAGCGTTGAAGGGTTCGAGAAGGAAACCGATGACCGACGTGGAAAAGGTACATTCCAGAAAATTATTAATGCTATGCAGGAACTTCGCAAAGCAGGGGTTTTATTCGGCTTCTCTTGCACTGTAACTCGAGAGAACAACGAGTTTGTAGTTAGCGACGAATTTGTCGATTTTTACGAAAAGCAAGGGTGTTTTCTCGGGTGGTATTTCAATTATGTTCCCATTGGAAAACGGCCAGCATTAGAGCTTATGCCGACGCCGGAACAACGCATTCATCGGATTAATCGGTTAGCTGAACTACGTAAAACGAAATCAATTCTGCTTGCTGATTTCTGGAATGATGGAAATCTGGTTGGCGGGTGTATTGCCGGCGGGCGAAACTATCTGCATATTAATTCGCATGGTGATGTTGAACCCTGCGTATTCGTCCATTTTGCCACGGATAATATTAAAAATAAATCATTGGTTGAAGTTTTGAAATCGCCGTTATTTGCAGAAATTCGGAAACGGCAACCGTATTCACATAATCATTATCGACCGTGTATGATTATTGATAATCCGGAAGTATTGCGTGAAATTGTTGAAAAAACCGGCGCGTATCCGACTCATCCTGGAGCGGAAACTGTAGTTACCCAGTTACGACATCAGCTGGATGAATATGCGAATCAATATGGTGCGTTAGCGAACATCGCTTGGGAACGGTGTAGAAAGGCAAATGTTCAACCCGAACTACGAAGAAATTGATTGAAAAATAGTGATGAAGGATAGCTTGGAAATGTGAATAATTTTTCTCCATTGCAGATAAATGTTGCTGAGGTTTGTTCGCAATTAGAACAGTTTATTCACCAGCAAGTTCAACAGGCTAACCGTGCTGGGGTAGTTGTTGGGTTAAGTGGTGGATTAGATTCTGCTGTTGTAGCCGGATTATGTGTTCGCAGTCTCGGGAAAACTCGAGTTTTCGCATTAATCTTACCAGAACGGCATACTCCGCGTTCTGCGGTGGTTCACGCAAAACAATTTGCTATTCAACTCGGTATTGCGTATAAAATTATCCGGTTAACCCAGCCATTACGCAAACTCGGTATCTACCGTTTAATCCCTCCGACATTATGTATTCCCCGCAAGATACAGGAACGATATGCGCAAAAGAAACATACCCAATTTACCTCTGAATTCAAGCAATCTCCGTTTGTCTATAGTCTCGCTGGTGGAACGAATGATGAAATGAATAAGAGTATAGCGTTTTATCGAAGTAAACATCGGCTAAGGATGGTGGTATGTTATCTATACGCAGAGAAAATGAATTATCTGGTTGCCGGTACCGCAAATCGCAGTGAATGGATGACAGGTTTCTTTGTTCAATATGGGGATAGCGCTGCTGATTTTATGCCGATTCTGGGATTATACAAAACCCAAGTTCGTCAAATAGCTGAATATATACAGGTTCCTAAAGAAATTATTGAAAAACCGCCTAGTCCTGATTTACTTCCAGGGATAACTGACGAATATGCACTCGGCATACCGTATACGCAACTGGATATAATTCTATTCGGGCTTGAACATCGTTGGGATACGAGCCGCATTGCTGAACAAGCAAACGTCCCTCCGGCAACAATAGCTGAAGTTAACCAATTAGTTACCCTTTCAGCGAAATGGCGTCGTCTCCCACCAGCTTATATGCTATAATAGCCAACAACACTACAATATAGGAAAATCTGGAGATATTTTATATTTTATGGATGAACGAAAATCAACGACGGTTGCCCGAATATTAAGTTTCATCCCCGGTCTTGGCCATATTTATGTCGGAGCGTATCCTGCAGGGTTCATTTGGTTAATCATCAGTCAAGGATTGCTTTCCCTCGTTTATGTAGAATATACCAATATTAAAGTTACTGACTGGAATAAACTAATTATTGTCTCTATCTATATCTTAATTGTTGTTTGGTGCATGATTCAATCATCCCGGCTTGCCACGGAACGAAATGCGACCCAGGCGAATCAACAATATTTCGAATCCCGAAAATATGCTGATGAAACCAAACGAGTTGAAGAAATGAAAAAAATGCTCGGAAAAGACGAATAGCGAAGATAGATTGTATAAAATAAAACTATTCTACCACCAAGACACAAAGACACCAAGAGACAAAAACATTATTTATCTTAGATAGGGTTTATTCGTTTTTTAGTCTTTTCGTTTTTTTTGATGTTATTGTTTTGATATTTAGATTTTGGATTTAGAGCTTGATAGAATATGAATTTAGGATTCAAACCTAGAATAAAATCGCCTACGCTAGCTAAATGGTTCAGTATTGTTCCAGGGCTAGGCCATATTTATGCTGGAGCGTATACTTCAGGAATAATTTGGTTATTACTTTCGCTTATCCTGCTATCGACCGTTTTCTTTGGTTATATAGACCTACTTACTCCGTTTTCAGGGAGAACGATAGTGGTTGCTTATTACCTTTTTATGGTCGTTTGGTGTTGGAATCGAGCTGGGCAAATTGCGACTCAAAAGAATCAGCTGATAGCGAATCAGGACTATTTTGACCGACAGAAGATAGTTGAAGAATAGCATAAGCTAGAAAAGATTATTACAGAAGAATTAAAGGTAGACTCGAGAAAAGACAAGATAGATAGTATCTAATGGCAAAATCACAATGTCGAATGAGCCCCAATACTTAACATATACTTTCAAGTTTAAATGTATGAAGTGTTTATGTGACATTATAACTTAATATTTTATGAAAGGAAATCTATGGTAAAAACAGGATTAGATGTTCTTTTAGAAAAGAAACTGAAGCTGGTTAAAGGAAGTCGGGTTGGAATTATAACCAATACGACGGGAGTAAATAAATCGCTTGAGTTGAATATTGATTTATTGTTAAAAGCTGGGATGAAAATTACCAGCATTTTTGCGCCGGAACATGGATTTCGAGCTGCAGCGAAAGAAGGGGAAAAGGTAGATAGTTATACCGATGCAAGAACCGGATTGCCGGTATATTCGCTGTATGGAACGAATCGGAAACCGTCTCCGGAAATGCTGAACGAGGTTGATATTCTCATTTTTGATATTCAAGATGCTGGTGCGCGATTCTATACGTTCATTTCGACCTTGCTGCTCGCATTGGAAGCGGTGAAAGAAAATGGCAAGAAACTGCTTGTTCTCGATCGACCGAACCCGATAACCGGTCTTGCGGTTGAAGGGAATATTCTGGATATGAGATTTTCTTCTTTCGTCGGGAGTAGCCCGATTCCGATACGGCACGGAATGACGCTCGGTGAATTAGCAGAATATTATAACCACGAGATGCCGAATCCGCAGAATCCGATTAACGCTGAGTTAACCGTGGTTAAAATGGTAGGATGGCGTCGGTCGCAATGGTTCGATGAAACTGGTCTGCAGTTTATTCCACCTTCACCGAATATGCCAACCGTTGATACTGCACTAGTTTTTCCCGGTCTATGTTTTATCGAAGGGATCAATGTTTCTGAAGGACGAGGGACGACCCGACCGTTTGAATGGATTGGTGCACCGTGGATTGATGCGGAAGCATTAGCTGCTGAACTGAACAAACTTGACTTACCTGCGGTTCGGTTCCGCCCGACCTATTTCACACCGCATTATAGCAAGTATAAAGGCGAACTCTGCAACGGGATACAGACCCATATCCTTGACCGGAATACATTTAATGCGCCGATGATTGGGTTGTATGTCGTTAAAACTATCCATGATATGTTCCCTGAAAAATTCCAGTGGATTAAATATGAGAACTATTTCTTCGATTTATTGCTCGGAACAGATAAAGTCCGGTTAGCGATTGATAAACATCGTTCTATATCTGATTTACTTGCGGAATGGAAAAAGGAAATCAAACAGTTTCTGCCGATACGTGCAAAATATCTCCTATACGAATCGTAATCTATGAATAATTGATAATCTGAAGAATGGAGAATGTAAAGTTTTAACCAGTTTCTCTTAATACATCATTATTCTGCTTATGTATTTTCGTTGCGAGCAGGAATAATATGGCGGAAACGAACGCAACGATACTTGCGATAGCATATACTGCAGCGACGCTATGATACTTCTGATAAATCACGCCGCCGAAAAAACTACCGGTTATTGCGGATAACCCGAACGCTACTGCCCAGAATAACGTTTGTCCAGTTGCCATCCACCCAGGCGGGCTTTCCTGCCGAATGAAATGAATCGCTCCAAGATAATAGCAACCAAACCCAACCGCATGCAATGGTTGCAAGAAAATCAACAGAATTGGATTGGTTATTAGGGTATATACATACCAGCGAAACATAGAAGCAACGGCTGCGGCGATTAAACATTGTAACGGATTTACTTTCTGAAAAATTTTATCTGCATAAAGGAATATCGGGATTTCTGATATCGCAGCAATCATCCAAGCGAATCCGAGCAAGGTAGTACTTCCACCGAGCTGGTCAATATATATCCCGAAATAGACAACGTTTGCGGTTCCGGTTGCCATTAAAAGAAATACGCCAAGGAGAAATAAAATGAACCGATGGTTTTTCCGTAGAATTGTTAACCCATGGATGAACCGATATTCTAAATGTGACTGATATTTGGGAATACGAAATGAAAGGATAACATTAATCACCATTACGAACGCATAGATTGGAAATATCCAGAGCAATCCAAAATTGTGCGTTACTTTCCCAATTAAGGTTACGAACGCAGCGAATCCGACCGAACCCCAGAGTCGAATTTTCCCATAACTTAATTTATTTGAGCCTACGAATTCGAGCGCAGCAGTATCTGCAAGGGGAATAATTGGCGTGCTGAAAAACGTGAAAATAATAGAAACCAGAATTAACGCAGCAAAATTCTGGAAGAATATGAAGAATATATTAGTTATCATCGCCATGAGGATAGCGAAGGATAACAGCTGGCGCGCCTGTTTGGTTTTATCCGCAACAAAACCCCAGAGCGGTTGAGCGAATAGAATAACTACCGGTCCAGCAGCGGCAATCGTTCCGATTTGCGTTCCGGTTAACCCGATTTTTTTGAAATAGAGATTAATATACGGTGACACCGCAGCAACGCTGATGTAAAAGAAAAAATAGAAGGTTCGCAGCGCATTATAGTTCCGTTTGGCTATCGCATCCATATTTCCCCAAAGTAGCGTTTGAATTTGTTCTCCCTTACTTATTTTGAACCCAGTTTTATAACGGAACAAGGATGAACGAGCTCGAGCTCGTTCATCCTTATTCCGAATTCAGTTTCTGGTTAATCAAGGGATGAATTTAGTCAAATAGTGTATCGAGAAATGCTGGGGATGTAAAGAAAAAGTTTGAATGAAGGTTTACCAACGATTCTACCCGACCCCAGAATCTAATGGGATAAACTAGAGTCAAGAGTTTGATACCTTGAGGTGACTTATCAAACCATGGCTGAAGCTATTTACCTCTCAGCTCGTTGACTCTAGTTAGTCTGGGGTGGCTATTGACGAAATCTGGGACTTTCCGATATAGTAAATATACAAATTTACCGATTGAAAAGAAGAGCGAAAGTTTCGAATCTTCTTAATTCGTTGCATTCGCTATATTCGATACTCTATGCCTTCAATAAGAGTTGGGTTGGCTCAAATCAATGTTACGGTCGGTGCGTTGTCAGAGAACGCACAAAAAATTATCTCGTGGATTGAACAAGCACAAAACCAGCAGGTAGATTTGTTAGCTTTTCCGGAACTAGCGCTGACCGGATATCCGCCAGAAGATTTATTATTCAAACCGCAGTTTATTGAAGATAATCTCAAATATTTAGATAAAATTGCTTCAACAACCAAAGATTCAATAAGTGTTATTATTGGTTTCGTTGACCGGCAGGATAAGAACATCTATAACGCCGCTGCGGTAATCGCTAACGGCAAGATTGCCGGTCTTTATTATAAGATGCGACTGCCGAACTATGGGGTATTCGATGAGAAACGATATTTCACAGCCGGAAAGCAAAATAAACTATTTCTCATTAACGGAATTAAAGTCGGGTTGGGAATCTGCGAGGATATTTGGTGTGAAGATGGACCCTGGGCGGAACAAGCGGATGCTGGCGCTGAATTGCTCGTTAATATCAACGCTTCACCCTATCATCAGGGAAAACCGAAGCAACGGGCAGAAATGCTTTCTGCCCGAGCGAAAAGTAAACAGGTTTATCTCGTGTATAATAATCTCATCGGCGGACAGGATGAACTTGTATTTGATGGACAAGGACTCATTTTTAATCCGGCAGGGAAACTGATAGCGCGTGGGATAGCGTTTCAAGAAGAAATGCTCATTGCCGATTTGAATATCGGCAATGATGAACCAAAGACTAAGAACCAAGTATCAAATATTGAAACAATTCAAATTTCAACTTCTCTACCAAGTAAAAAGCGAAAACCTATTAAGCCGAAACTCGCCAAGCTGTTGAAGCCGGTTGAAGAAGTATATCAAGCGCTAGTTTGTGGAACTCGGGATTATGTAACTAAAAATGGATTTAAAAGCGTAGTTATCGGTCTTTCCGGCGGGATAGATTCAAGTCTGGTTGCGGTTATTGCCGTTGATGCGCTCGGGAAAAAGAATGTTACTGGCGTGTTTATGCCCTCAAAGTATAGCTCAAAACAAAGCTATATTGATGCGCAGAAACTCGCTTCAAATCTCGGGATTCGGTTCATCCAACTGCCTATCCATCAGCCGTTTGATGCGTTCTTATCGGTTCTTGCCGAACCGTTCAAACATAAGAAACCGGATGTGACTGAAGAGAACTTACAAGCGCGGATTCGCGGGAACCTGCTGATGGCGCTATCGAATAAATTCGGTTGTCTGGTTCTAACCACCGGCAACAAAAGCGAAATGAGTACCGGATACGCTACCTTATACGGCGATATGGCCGGTGGGTTTGCAGTGATTAAAGATGTTCCGAAAACGCTCGTATATGCATTATCGCGCTATCGCAATAAAGTCGCTAAAAAACAGCTTATTCCTAATTCGGTTTTAACGAAAGCGCCGACCGCTGAACTGAAACCAAACCAGAAAGATTCGGATACGCTACCGCCGTATGAGATTCTCGACCCGATTTTGCAAGCGTATATCGAAGAAGATAAAAGTCTAAAGGAAATCATTGCGCTCGGATTTGACTCGGAAACCGTGCGTCGGGTTATTCGCATGGTTGATTTGAGCGAATATAAACGGCGCCAAGCGCCGCCAGGAATTAAAATAACGCAGCGAGCGTTCGGTCGAGACCGGCGGATGCCGATAACCAATAAATATCGAGATACTTTTTGATACTAGATTGTAACCCTATTTTTTATTCAGAAAGTTTTTGGTTAGCAAGAGGACGAGTTTTCAAACAATTTTGTTGTATATCTAACAAAAATGTATTAATATGTGAGGTTTTTATCTAGTTAAAAAAATTTAGGATTAGGCTAAGTATATTGTAACTATAATTTTATCAAATATTTAACCGTTTAACGTATTTGAGTAATATAGTTGGCATTACGATTGCTCTATTATTATACCAATTTAATCTAATAATGCTAGAATTCAGATGAGGTCAATGTGACATTCGGATTTTAGCATTTTTATCTCATTTAAAGGAGGTTCTATGACCCCAAAAGAAGTAATCGAATTAGCTAAGAAGTACGATTTGAAAATGGTAGATTTAAAATTTGTTGATTTACCTGGTCAGATGCAGCATTTCAGTATGCCGATACATAATCTCGATGAATCACTTTTTGAAGACGGCGCCGGATTCGATGGTTCATCAATTCGTGGGTATCAGGAGATTCAGGAAAGCGATATGCTCCTAGTCCCGGACCCGAAAACCGCGATCATTGATCCGGTTTGTGAGGTGCCAACCTTATCAATTATGTGCGATGTTCGCGACCCAATGACCCGCCAGCCATATACTCGCGACCCGCGATATATTGCTAAAAAAGCGGAAAAGTATCTTGAATCTACTGGTATTGCGGATACGAGTTTCTGGGGACCGGAACTAGAATTCTATATTTTTAACGATGTCCGGTTCGACCAGAACCAGTATAGCGGATATTATTTCTTAGATTCAAAAGAAGGCGCTTGGAATTCCGGTCGAGATGAGAAACCGAACCTCGGCTATAAACCGCGGTATAAAGAAGGATATTTCCCGGTTCCACCGACGGATAGTTTGCAGGATTTCCGGTCGAAAGTCGCAATGAAAATGATAGAAGCAGGAATTGATATTGAAGTACATCATCATGAAGTTGGAACTGCTGGTCAGGGAGAATTCGATATGAAATATGATACTCTGGAAGCGATGGCGGATAAAGTGATGATGTATAAATATGTCCTGAAAAACATGGCGATTAAGTCCGGATTAACTGTAACCTTTATGCCGAAACCGATTTTTATGGATAACGGTTCCGGAATGCATGTTCATGTTAGTCTCTGGAAAAAAGGGAAGAATATGTTCTTCAGCCCGAAAGGATATGCGCAATTATCTGAAACCGCATTATATTTTATCGGCGGGTTGCTAAAACATAGCCCGGCGTTGTTAGGATTCTGCGCACCAACTACGAATTCATATCGTCGTCTGGTGCCCGGATATGAAGCGCCGATTAACCTTGTTTATTCACAACGGAACCGGAGCGCTTGCTGTCGTATCCCGATGTATCTACGGAGCGAAAAAGCGAAACGAATTGAGTATCGTTGTCCGGACCCAAGTTCGAACCCCTATCTGGCGATGGCAGCAATTTTGATGGCGGGACTTGATGGCATCCAGCATAAACTCGACCCCGGTCCACCACTGGATAAAGATATTTATAATCTACCACCAGAAGAAAAGCAGAATGTTAAATCTGTTCCCGGGAGTTTGGAAGAAGTACTGAAAGCGCTGGAAAAAGACCATGAATTCTTGCTGAAAGG
Source organism: bacterium (assembly GCA_026416715.1). Lineage (NCBI taxonomy): Bacteria > bacterium. The sequence goes on along the minus strand of JAOAEQ010000002.1, from coordinate 109,815 downwards.
CGACGTATTCACGAAAGATGTTATCGAGACCTGGCTAGAATATAAATGGAAACATGAAATCGACCCGGTTCGGCTACGGCCACATCCATACGAATTCTATCTCTACTACGATGTATAGAAAGTAAACGCAAATAGCGCAAATTCAGCGAATTATTGTTGTCCTCTCAAAGGCGGTTCTAATATAATGGTTTAGAACCGCCTTTTCTTTTTTGCTTAAGAAGAAGTGACTTGATTTATCAAGCCCACCATCCCACCAAATGAAATCGAACTCATACCCAAACTCCAGACTCCGGAGTTTGCTTTCTCATCCTAATAATATTTATAAAAAAATAAGTGCTGCAATTAGGTATATAATTTAGTTTTTGGCTTTATATGTTCAGGAGAGGTACTTTTCGGTTACAGTTCTTTTTCTTCAGCGAATCCTTCAGAAACCAGAACCTGCCGTAACGCATCTACTACCTGCGGATGGAACTGTTTTCCGGCATTCTTGCTAATTTCTTCATACGCCTGCCAAGGCGCTTTCCCGGCACGATACGGTCGGTCGGTAACAATTGCATCATACGCATCAGCAACCGCGATAACCGCTGCACCGAGCGGGATTTCCTGCATCGTATTCGCATCGAATTGTTTTTCGGTATAATAATATTTATGATGTGCAAGTACTAACGGTACCGCTTCTTTCAATACTCCGGCGACTAGCGATAATAACTGCGCGCCTTTCTCAGTTTGCGTATTAACAGTCTCTTTTTCAGCCGAAGTTAATGTCGCGGCTTTATTAATCAAATCCATACTGATTTCCGTTTTTCCAATGTCGTGAAGTAACGCCGCAGTTCGGATATTTTCCACATCATATTTCGATAATCGCAAAATATGTGCGATATCTTCCGCTAGATGCGCTACGCGAATTGAATGCCCTTTCGTATATCGGTCAGAAGATTCAAGATATTTCGCGAGGATCTCAACGACACCGATATACGCCTGTCGTAGTTCTTGAATTTTCCGTTCTTTTTCTTCATAAAGATATCCCATAGCAGCGCTGGTTAGAATTAAAAAACTCGCCCAAGCAAGTAAACTAACAATAACATACAGGCGCATGCCAGTATCCGCAAAAAATGTCTGCGGGAATAGAACAGCTATCCAAGCAACAACAAGCACGCAGAGTATCGCGGTTAATACCGCAAACCGTTTCCCGAGATGGTAACCAGCAACGATTATTGGTAGATAGAAAAAATTCAGGAACCCGATTTTATAGGGAACAAATACATTAATTAATACCGCACCAAGAAAAATTGAAATAACAAGAATCCGGTCGAAATAACGAGTAATAAAAAGGTTAGTCCGTTCCATATAACGTATCCCTATTAAAAATAGATGACTTTTTGCTTAAGTGAGTATACTATATCAGCAGAAGTTTTGCAATGAGCAAATTCAAATTGTGTATGTGTGAAGACTCAATATACTATGCATAAAGTCCTATAACTCAATCTGGGTTTGATACATTAATCTTTTACATTATAATTATAAAACCATAGAATCGTATGGTAATATTATCTAGATATTATAATTCTAGAATCGGGGATAAACCGGTGGTTGCCATTAGTAATCTATCGTTAATTCTAAACAAAGATTTATGGTTTTAAGCAAATTAATGCTTCGTCTGCGATAATTATTAACTATGAAATTTATTACTTCTAAAAACAGCAGGAACATATTGCAGCAAATATACAAAAAATTAGATTATTCTGAACTAGCTCTGGTTAAAAATCCGGCGTATATTTATGCTCCAGTAGAAATATATCCGTTGGTTCGAAAACGGAAACGAATGTTACCAAAACTTGTTGGCGTGGTTAAGGATATGGATGGAACGACTACGACCACGGAAGCGTTATGTTTGCATTCTTTGGAATGGATGGTTCGGCGGATTACCAACCGCATGGATAAACGTGACTGGCAAGGACTCGACAGGGAGAGAGATTACCCGCACATTATCGGGAATTCGACAACGAAACATATCGAATATCTCATTAAAAGATATAGAACAAAAATTCTACCGGAAGCGTTCCGAAAAGCGTATCTAGAATCCGTTATCTGGACACTCAATTTCGGGAAAGATGAACGTAGACGGAACGAGGTTATCGCTACAGTTTCCGCGTTCGGATTAGATGGACTGTTGCAAGAAAACGAATTACGGTCAATCCTTGCTTGCTATAGAGAATATCAGGACGAACATGCTAGTGCGTCTCGGTATTTAGAAAAAAACGGGTTACCCTCGTCTCTTCTACAGAAGCTCTTGAACAAATACGGTAAGAACCTTGCGTTCACCCGATTTTCCGACCAGGTACGTGCAGCGTTGGATATTTATTATCAGCGATATCACACCATTTTGATGGAAGTTGCTGCTGGTCGAGGAAAAGAATGTGCACGTGCTGTGCTTGAAAATAACCATCAGCGACTTATCGAACCGATGCCGGCAGTAGGAATATTCATTGCGCTGATTAAAGGATGGCTGGGTGAAGATATAGCCCGATTTTATCCCTACCTAGCTACACATATTCTTGCAAAATCACCCCGATGGAAAGAAAAAGAATTGTTTAGGTTCAAATCGCGATTAGCGCAACTCGGTCGGTATTTTGTTCAGCATCCGGTGAAAGTTGCAGTAGTAACCTCTTCTATTGCTTATGAAGCGGATATCGTGTTAACTGAAGTATTTAATGTTATCCGAGAGCAAATAACGGATTGGGAACTACCTGATAAAAAGAAAAAAGAGTTGATTAACCGATTCAGCGATTATCGGGGAGTATATGATAGCTGTATAACCGCAACAGATTCATCAGAAATCCGGCTTAAACCGCATCGGGATTTATATAGTATCGCGTTACATCAACTTGGTATACCGAAATCGGAATATCAATATGTTGTCGGATTTGAAGATAGCGAATCCGGAACGATAGCGATTCGCGCAGCTGGTATTCCAATTTGTGTGGCTGTTCCATTTGCTGAAACTGCCGGCCATGATTTATCCGCTGCAACGTATATCCTTCATGGACAACTACCAGAAGCTATTCTTGCCTATAATTGTTTTTTAACTCCGAAAGTCTTTTATAAAGAGATTCGGGGTTAAAACCCTAAGATTTTCTTATCCATTTTTCTTCGAACTCAAGCTCGGGGGCGCTATCTACTTTTTCCTTGGAAGAGTTAACTCGTATCTACAATATAAAACTTTATTTTGAAAATTCGATATTCGAAATTGTTATACCCTGTAGGAAAATCGCGTCAACCTTGCGAAAATAAAGTAAGGTTTTTTGAAGTAAAAACTCAGGAATTTCCCGATAGACAGATGTTATATAATATGCTACACTACCCTGACTTATATCACAGAATTGTACCGTTGAATGTTAAAAATTCATAGGAGGAGTTTACATGTTAGAGTTAGTCCTCGGTTTTGATGTTTTTAACTTGGATAATCAGAAAATCGCTTCAGCAGGACAACCATTAACTCCGCAGTTTTTTCATGAACTGATGCACAAACGAACGAATAATTCACCGCCGATAACGTTTGCTGATTATCCGCAATATATGGATGATTTATGCGATTTTGTTCTTCAGCCGCCGTACGATCGGATATTTGATACCCCAGAGATATGCCGAAGTATTGCTGACCGGCTAATGCATGCGCGAATTTTCCCAGTGGTAATCCAAACCTTAGATTATTTTAAACAGTATGATTTCTATACTTATCGACATTCATTAATTGTTGCGGCATTAGCGACGCGAATGGCATTTGATATCCAATCATATTATAGCTATTCATTACAAGCGGCATCAGTTGTTCCAGGACATGATATCGGGAAATACTGTATTCCACTTGAAATTTTGCAAAAGCAAGAGTATCTTAACCCACAAGAAATTCGACGGTTACGGGAACATGCGGTTTATGGTTGTATTCTATTGACGTATTATCTCGGCGAGCATGACCCGACCAGTTGCCAGATTGCCTATGAACACCATGAATATATTAATGGTAAAGGCTATCCGCGGGGAATAAAACAGAATAATGAACTCTTACAAGTAGTGACCGTTTGCGATATGTTTGACGCATTAGTATCACCTCGGCCATATCGCAGTGAACAATATACTGTTCGGGGAGCGCTTGAACTGTTATGTGAAGCTGCGTTAACTGGTAAAATAAATTTAAATTGTGTTAAACTGCTGATTTCGTACATGCGTGCAGATAAACCACCGATTGATAAGATTACTATCTCAAAAGAAAAACGGACGAAAGAACCAGAAAATAATAAATATAGTCTAGGCGCAATATTGGTTTCAGCAGAAGGAACGAGCCCATCCTGAAAACTAATCTGATGTTATATAACCAGGTGAACAGATACGACTTTCTTCGGGGAAAGTTTAACTGGTATTCTCCCTTCTTTATCTACCGAGAGTTGACTAATCTTCTGCTCGTTGAAATCGGTTATCATCGCTTGCCGGATAGGTTTCATCAATCCGATGATTCCTTGAACCTCTTTTTCTGTTGGATTATAAATGCGGAGAATAAATCCATCACCGGACTCTGCTTGTTTAAATGCACTTAGAACGGTATGGTTCGGTATGGTTAGAAAACTTAATGAGAGCGGTAATCCATCTGGTTTCCGGTGCATTGCTTTTCCGCATTGCGCAATCCGACTCGGATGGTTGAACTCCATAGCTTCTTGCATGACCCGGTTCTGTTCCCAGGTTCCTTGATGCGGATATATCGCATAACGATATATCTGCTTTCCTAAACATTGCGTTCCCTTCATCTGGTCACGATAATCAACCCCGCCTTCTTCAAGTAACGCTAGTTTTAATGAAAATGAACGGAGCAGGGTTAAGGCAACGGTTCGCTCTTTATCATCAATCACCTCATATTCTTTAATTCCATCATTGATAATCGCTAGACTTCGTTTCGGGCTTGAAAGAACCACGAACTGGTTCTGCGGTTTCTCCCGCATATACGGTTCATTCCAATCGCTATCATCCGGATTGAATATCGGACGTTCAATAACATCAAACTGTCCGTCAGCATAATGTTTATCGGTTTTAATGCCGCTCGGGAACAAAACGCGCAGACGATGATATTCAACCGTATTATCTACCGTGGTTTCTATTTCGACTCGCTTACTTCCTCGGTATAATGTGACCAGCGAAGTGATAGGAACTGGTTTGACCGAAGTACTACGCGCAGTTTGTGTTTCATTTAGTGATTCTGGTAGCATTAATACGAGATTAATGGCAAAGGTAGTTTTCAACGGGCCGGACTCAATGAGAATAATGTCTGCAGTCTGATTCAAAGAAGTATACACTTTATCCGCTTGCGGTGGTTTGGTCACCCACGGTGAACCAGCTTCTCCGCGATCTTCAAAATAATGCAGGTTGGGGAAAACATTTCCCGTCTGCTTATCGGTTATAGTTATCGTTCCGTTATTATTGAGCGCTACTTTCAGAAACTCGTTTTCCATCATATTCGGTTCTGTCGCTAGGGTACCGAAATTCCGTTTTATTGAATCGTTAAGAAGAACCTGGTAAACTTTATATCCACAGGACGGAAGACTACCGGATTGGAAATGGCAGGTAATCCGTTTCGTCGGGAACATCATCGGTGTATCAATCATCGTCTGCAAAACAGGATATCCGGTTTCAATCATTTGCGTTTGTATTGGCATTTTCTGACCGGTCGATAAATCAAGGATATCGATTGATTTCCATTTCCGAGTTCGAGGGATATCAATCGTAGCGGTTAAAAGTTCTTTTCGTTCAAAAGGCAAGGGGTTAAATGCTACGAGCAGTATCGGTTCCTGATTTTCTATGTTACTTTTTTGTATTTTTGTTCTTGTGTTCTTTCGTTCTTTGGTTATTATAGCTGAAGTATCAATTTGTTTCACTATTTGCTGAAATGCGCGAATGAAAACATTCTCAGATATTTCTAACGATTGACGATACCGATACATCATATCTTCATGCACCCGGTCTACACTGCATCCGCCAATCGAGTCATGGCCATGGTTGCCGAGCAGATATTTCCACGATAAATCTAGGAATCTTTTCGGATACTTAGCACCGATTAACGCCGCACAGGATGCAACCGGTTCCGCATAGTTCAGCAGCATCCGTTCTGTTTTCGTATTCATCTGTTTAATGTACATTCGCGCTGAAGTTACATAACCATACAGCACTGATATTGACGGCGTTTTGTATCCATACCGCATCTCACCTTTGATCATCACCAGGTCTTTAACTGCTGATTTTAGTTTGGCGACATATTCCGGTAGATTGCTATGCAGAACAGTATCATTATCTAACGCGTTATTGCAATCATTAATCAATTTCGGTTCTAATGGATGCGGAGCGGAACTATCATGTCCGTTCATCCAAACCAGATATTTGGTTGTGAAGTCATTTTTTTGCATATCGCGCAACTGTTCGCACCATTGTTTTAGGTTCCGTTTATGATACTCAATCGGCTGGTCTAGCAATTCAAAATCTGCATCGATTCCAGCCCAGCGGTCGTTCATCCGAAACGGTAATCCGCCGGAATCCCATTGATATTCTCTGTCCCACGGTTCGCGATTAAACATCGCTCGACGATATACGAAATACCAGAAGTTATACCTTGGCCAAGATGAAAATCGCGATGCTAACACTTTCGTTCCGTCCGCTCCTTCCCAAATAAATTCAGCATACGGCGCTTGTTCATTACTTACTCCACGATAGAATAGAATAGTATCAATTCCGAACCCGGCATAAATCTGCGGCAGTTGTGAGATTTGTCCCCAAGAGAAAGGAGTATATCCAACTTTCATTACGTTCCCGAATTCTGCAGCTAGTTTATGTCCAATTAATAGATTACGGACTAACGATTCGCCGGAAACTAAGAATTGGTCGGGCAAGGTATACCAGGGACCGATAAATAACCGACCGGATTGCACGAGCGATTTAATTCGTTCTTTATTCTCCGGACGAACTAATAAATAATCTTCCAATAGGATAGTTTGCGAATCAAGATGGTAATATTTATAGTCCGGATTTGATTCCATAATATCCAGCAACGAATCAAGCATTTCTACTAGATAAAATCGGGTCTTTTGCAATGAATATCGCCATTCGCGATCCCAATGGGTTTGCGAGATGACATGGAGCTCATATTTCTTTTTCGGCATAGAGAGATTCCTCCTTGACTAGCTAATACTCCGAATAATGATAAGGGATAATGCGGAAAGCGGTCAACCATTTTTAAACTTTTCAAACGTCGTGTTTTCGTGGTAAGATTTGGTTATGTCCTTTACGCATTTGGATATTAAAGAACAGCGGACGAAAAAAACGGTTCTGCTATTTATAGTATTATTTCTTTTTTATTTTGTTGGCTTCTTCATTCTAACAGCCATATTCCAACTCGTTTTTGTGATATACTCCATAGAAGAACGAGAAACTGCATTTCAATTCCGATTTCTATCAATCTTCTTCTGGTCGTTCATATTCGCAATAAGTGCAGCGGTAATCCATTGGTTATTTTCGGTTTCCGATGGAATGACTCGTATTTTAACGGGACTTAAAGCGCAAGAACTAGATACTTCTGACCGATACCATGAACGGATGAAGAATATTATTGAAGAACTTAAAATCGCTACTGGTAGCACTGCAAAAAACATCCGCGGGATGGTGCTGCCGACAGTTGCGGTAAACGCGTTTGCAGTTAGCGATTTTCGCGGGAACGCGGTGCTAGGTGTAACCGAAGGATTACTTGCACGGATGAACCGCCGACAGTTAGAAGCGGTGCTCGCGCATGAAATGGCGCATATCGTTAATAAAGATGCGTTGCTGGTAACTATCGCTTGTTCATTATTTGCGGTATATGCGCAGATATTAACCGCAGTTGAAACTGCAGCGGATGAACTTGGCGACCAGGATAGATATATTTTCCGCATCAATAATCAACGCGGATTCGCACCATTTTTAATCATTCCGGTTCTCTGGCTGATAACCCTCGGGACGATGCTGTTAAACACGCTCATTTCCCGCCAGCGGGAATATCTCGCGGATGCAACCGCAGTCGAGTTAACTCGCGACCCGCTATCGCTTGCTGAAGCGTTATATAAAGTTTCAACTTCATGGCGCGGAATTGGATATACCGACAGTACTCTCTCTCCGATATTCATTCTCCCCGCGGAAGATACAGAGTTAGAATCCAGCGAGAACTGGTTTGCGAATCTCTTTTCAACCCATCCACCGGTATCAAAGCGATTAGAAATTCTGTTAAATCTTGGGAAAGCAGATTTTAGTGTATTCCAACGACAGGTTGGGACTGGGTTTCCCATCCAGCCAGAAAAAGGAGAGATGCCTTCTTCAGTATCGGAGACCACGTGGTGGGTACGAACGGAATCAAACCAATGGCAAGGTCCGTTCACCGCATTACAACTCACTTCGAATCCTTTTATTACTCCAGAAAGCTGGGTTAGTCGGGATAAACAGGGTCAACTAATTAGAGCAGGAACCGACCCCGTATTATCCGACTTATTTAGATTACGATTGGAAGGGAAACTGTTGTCTCCATATCAATGCCCGAAATGCCGACAATCGTTAACGAAAATTGATTATGAAGGAACACAGGTTAACCGATGTCATTTTTGTGGCGGAACACTGGTTGAAGAACAGAATCTATTTCGTATATTTGCGCGAGAAGAGAAACAGTTTTCTGAAGAATTGAAATTGAAAGCAAAAGCATCTACCCGGCAATGGCTATTAAGTCGAGCGGTTAAAACGATGAAATTATCCGACTTAGTCACTGCCGCATTCCCAGCAATCACATGTCCGAAATGTAAAACTGAAATGGTGCGAATGCCGTACACGTTACAATATTTTATTGTTATTGACCGCTGTTATTCCTGCAAATTGATTTGGTTTGATAAGGAAGAATTAGAACTCCTACAGATTCTGGTCGAAAGTCGCGAGAAATAGTTAATAAAGACTCTGCTGACCGCTGAGAATCACTAAAATAAATATTCTCTAAGCATAAACACTGCTGCGCTTATCAGACGATTACCGCATGCAGGCAGCCACTGCTTTTTCTAATCCTGTTTTATTTCAACAGTGTCGAAATAAATCGATTGGGTTGGTTTTCCAGAAGGATTAATCGCAACGAGTTGTAGGGCATTATAATTTGTTGATGGAATATAACCAAACTGGAGTTGCTGCCAGCTGCCCTGATTCCATTTCCCGGGTTGGAGTATAGCGTTAGCGCTTTCGATGATTTTGGTATATCCCGCATCCTGACTATAAACATATACATATATTTTTTGGGTATTAGATTTTGACGTTGCTGCGCTATATACCCAAACCGACGCGAGGGCGCTATTATCCGTATTGAACAAACTGAACAACTGGCTGATTTTCGCTTTTTGTCCTCCGGCTTGGATTCCTTTCAGAACTCCGGTTTGACCACTCCAACCACTAATCCAACTCCAAGTTCCTGCAGAAGTCGCATCGCCATAAATCTGAAAGAGCCATCCGCTGGTGTTAGAAGTGAAACTTGCGTTATTTATGGATATAGTATTCGTTGGTTGCATGGATCCGGCAGTAACCCAAATATCATCGATATATAAACTACCATTTACTCCGCTGGATGGATTGATGCCAACCACCTGTACTCCAGCGAATCCGCTATGTAAATAGAACGAGATTTCTAAATTCCGCCAGATACCTGCTCCGATAAACGCACCTGACCCTGGCGCTAAAACCTGATTTGCGGTTGCAATAATTGAACTATCGCTGGATAACTCCTGCAAATATAAATATACTTTCTGCTGTTTTGAAACATCAGGTATATCTGTTGCGACTTTAACTGTAGCGGTATACCAACCAGTACTAGGAATAGAGAAGAGTTGGGTAAGTTTCCCTTTTTGCCCCGGCGCTTGCTGGAGTTTAAGTACTCCCGGTTGCCCAGAATAATTACTTAACCAAGTTAGTGTTCCCGGCGAACTTGCATCACCGTATTTCTCAAGATACCATTTTGAAATATCACTACTTATGGTAAATGCGCCATAACTATTGATAAATCCTGGCAAAACCGCGGTATCAATCCCGACGGCATAAATCTGCGCAATGGTTATATCCGATAAAGTTGCCGTAACGGTATTTTGAGTTCGATTCACTGATTGCGGTTCAGCGAGTTTCTCCCAGGTTCCTAAATCTGTCCGCCATCGGTAGAGTCGCAGTTGCGGTTCGTAACCATTAAGCACATCGTTCGTAAACTGTCCGTTCGGATCAGTATAGTCCTTATATTCCATAGTTAGTTTCGCTGAAGTAGTTATGGTTCCTAGCGTGATGATTTTAAGTATCGCATGATTTGGCCAGTCATAGGTTTCACCAGCGCCAACTTGTGTTAATATTACCGTCGTACCAGAATATGCAGTTGTATAATTCGTTAAAACTAATTTATGTTTGGTATACATTCCGGCCGTTCCGATTGTTATCGTAACGGATGTACCTGCAGTAAAATAGAGTATATCATCATTTTTTTCTACCCAACTTGAGGTTAGAGTAGATAACTTTTCAAAGTTAAAACTTTCTGTCTCTTCAGCTAAAACTGCGTCGAATCCGAAATAATCTTTGAATGCTGGTGCCGGCAGGACAACCGCGGTTTTTGCGCCTACCGTTGGAATAGCGATATTTGCATAGACAATAGTTGTATTCGCAGCAAAATCAAAATTGCCGGTAGCATCAACCATATTCATTCGATTAATTTTTATTGCAACGGTTTTATTTACGGTGTCAATTACTTGTAAACCAACCGTCTGTGGAATCTGTATCCATTTTTGCTGAGTATCTTTCCATTGATGAATGCGCATTCCCTGCTCGAGATATCCCAATTCTCGGCGGATATCCGCATCTTTATATTCAATAACTACCGTTGCCGGTTTACTGGAGTCGAATGATAACGTTGCGGGACTAAACGATACCGCTGATAAATATCCAAAATTATTGCCGGGCTTTCCGGCAGTAATGGTTGTATTCGTTGGTAATGACCCGGCGGGGATAACCAGTTTATGTTTCTGATAATAATCATTGATAGTAGTAGCCACATTTGCCATTCCACCATTTGCCGCTATTATCGCTGTTACTTTATTACTCACTGCATTTAATATATCTACGCCAGAATCATTTATACCTAGAATTCCGCCATCAACCGCGTCGGTGCCGCCGATATCTTCAATCGCATTCTGTGGCATTGTTGCCGATATATCTATACCGGATGGTGCACCAGCGGTAACCGTGTTCATCGAAAATATGCCATTAATCTGCAATTTCGCTCCTAAACCGAGGGTTATTATAACTTGGGTATCGTTTGCAGTATTAACCGAAACCGTTGCTCCGGAACCCAAGCTATCTCCAGCAACCGGTAGATAAAAACTTGATGTCGATGCGGTATTAACCCGCATCCGATTATCGAATTGTAATGTAATCGTATCCCCTTGGTCAACTAGACTGTTGTTATTAATATCGCTATAAATCGCTCGGTCTATACTCGNAACCACACTTACTTTAATAGCATATACATCGCCAAGTCCGGTGTAGGTTGTATCATACGCACCATTTGTAGTTGGAAAATCCGTTGAACTTGTTGGTCCAGCGATATATGCGTTTCCGTATTTATCAAGTCCAATGCCAAGTCCGATTTCTACCTCATTACCACTTCCGCCAATGAATGTTGAATAAACTAATGCGGTTCCATCGGTATTGAGTTTACTAAGGATAATATCAGAAGTGCCGCCGTTATAAGTTCTATCATACGCATCAACGGTAGTCGGAAAATTCAGTCCAGCAGTATACCCGGTGATATAAGCATTTTCTTGATTATCGAGCGCTAAACCCCAACCCTGTTCATCATTCGTTCCGCCGAGATAGGTTGAATAAAACACAGTTGAAACCGAAGCATTTAATTTGGTGACAAAAATATCTGCAACTCCATTGAAGGTTACATCAAACGACCCTTGCTTGGTTGGGAAATCAACGGATTGTGTCATTCCGACGAGATAGATATTTCCGCTATTTGCTACCCGAACATTAAACGCTGCATCATACTCTGTTCCGCCGAGATAGGTTGACCGAAGCAATGAAGAACCAGTCGGATTCAGGATACTCAAGCATCCATCGCCGCCACCGCCGTTATATGACCGGTCAATCGCTTCACTGGTAGTCGGATAATTCGAAGAATTAGTTGCGCCAGCAATATACGCGTTTCCAACGGTATCAAGCGTTATAGCGTATCCAGCTTCATTACCGGTTCCGCCGATAAATGTCGAATAACTCAATGCAGTCCCACTATTATTCAGTTTGGTAACAAAAATATCCATATTCCCGTTATGCGTCTGGTCATAGGCGCCAGCCGTTGTTGGGAAATTCGTTGATTTCGTTACGCCAGTTACATACGCATTTCCGGCATTATCTACTGCGATACCCCAACTGTGGTCGCTATTATTTCCGCCAAGATAAGTTGAATATACTAATGCAGAACCTGACGGATTTAGCTTACTTACGAACGCGTCATCATTTCCCGGCGGATTATTTATTGAGATATCATACGATCCAGCGATAGTCGGAAAATTAACAGAATATGTTGCGCCGGTAATATATGCGTTGCCAGCGGTATCGATGGCAATCGCATAGCCATAATCATCCTGACTTCCGCCGAGATAGGTTGCGTAAAGTAATGCGGTTCCGCTCGGATTGAGTTTGACTACAAAAACATCACTCGTTCCCGGGAGACTATTAAACGTTTGGTCATACGCACCGCTCGTGGTTGGAAAATCGTTCGAATAAGTATCTCCAGTAATATATACATTCCCATCAGGGTCAACCGTCATCGCCCAGGCATAATCATAATTCGTTCCACCGATATAAGTCCCATACATTAATTCACTTGCTGAAGCGAAACTTATGAAAGAAAAAAGAATGAGAACGGTTTGCAGTTTCCGATAAAGCATAAACTATAATCTCCTTTATAAATCAATTCCCTGAATTTTGAACTTTAATGAGACACGAGTGATGTAATATCACTATGTAACTATATGCCTATTTAGAGAAGATTGTCAAGTAAATAATAAGCGATATCTAGGTATCGGTTCCAGTGTACCATTAAAATCCGGAAATGTCTGATTTTATGTATGTTGCAAGTTTGAATCATTCATGGTTTGCTGAATATGGTATAATATCTAAAGAATTATTGGATACATTTTTAATTTTTATATATTAACGTTTATGCATGAGTTTGGAATAGCAGAGAATATTTTAAAAACGGCACTTGCAGAAGCAGAAAAACATCAGGCGAAAAAAATAGCGGCTATCTATGTTACCCTCGGGCAACTAAACTATCTGAAACCAGAAACCTTGCAAGGAGCATTCGAAATCGTAGCGAAAGAAACGATTGCTGCAACCGCAAACATAGTTGTTACCGAAGTGCCAGGAACCGAAATCACCATCACCAACCTGGATATTGAATAGAAGCTAACTGCAATTAGCGCTCATTTTATTTGCATTTCTGCACAACCGAGCGTCTTCGCGGTTTGTTTTTTTATGAATAGACGTTCCCGTATCGTTCTCCAAGGCGTGGTTCAGGGAGTCGGTTACCGCCCGTTTATTCATCGGTTAGCAATTAAACATGGGGTTGCCGGTTGGGTGATGAACACCACGCAAGGGCTGGTTATTGAAGCGGAAGGTTCAGCGGAATCGCTTACGGCATTTATTAAAGAAGCTACTACCACTCATCCGCCGTTAGCCCATATTGAACGATTTACGATTACCGATTTGCCACAATTAGGTGAAACCGAGTTTATCGTTCGTCCGAGCGAAAAAGCGGATGATAAACTTGTTCATATCCCAGCGGATATCTGCGTCTGTGATGATTGTGTTGCGGAACTCCTTAATCCTGCCGACCGAAGATATCGCTATCCGTTTATTAACTGCGTCAATTGCGGTGCTCGATTCACTATCATCCGTGATATCCCGTATGACCGCAAGCAGACAACCATGCAGAAGTTTCAAATGTGTTCACGTTGTGAAGCAGAATATCACAATCTCCATCATCGAAGATATCATACGCAACCGAACTGTTGTCCCGAGTGTGGTCCTCATTATACCCTCCTAGATAAAACTGGTAAGAAGATTGCTACTTCTGATGCGATTATTATGACGATTCAACGCTTGAAACAAGGAGAAATCATTGCGGTTAAAGGAATCGGCGGATTCCATCTGGTTTGCGACGCAACGAATGATACTGCGGTTCGACAGTTACGTGCTCGAAAAAAACGAGAAGCAAAACCGTTTGCGATAATGAGCGGAGATATACCGACTATTCGGCGATATTGCGAAATATCTCCGGCAGAAGAACAATTATTATCCAGTGTGCAGCGGCCGATAGTGTTATTGAGGAAAAAGAAAAAAGTTAATTTTATTTCCGAAGCAGTAGCTCCAAACAATAATTATTTCGGTGTGATGCTACCCTATGCACCGTTACATCATCTCTTATTTCAGGATAATAATTTTATTGCGTTGGTTATGACCAGCGGGAATATCAGCGATGAACCGATTGTTATTGAGAATAAAGTTGCACTAAAAACCTTTGTTGACATGGTAGATGGTTATCTTGTACATAATCGTGATATCTATCATCGCTGCGATGATTCGATTGCGATGGTGGTCAATCGGAAGCCGATTGTTTTGCGTCGCGCTCGTGGATATGCTCCGATACCCATCCGGTTAGCGACACCAATGCCAGAGATTCTCGGTTGTGGTGCGGAATTGAAGAATACCTTCTGTTTGACTAAAGGCGAATTTGCGTTTATCAGTCAACATATCGGCGATTTGAAATCCGCTGAAACGTTTGTGTTCTATCAGGAGACAATAGCTCGGTTTGAAAAATTATTCCGGATTAAACCACAGGTTATTGCCTTCGATTTACATCCGGATTATTTATCTACCCAATTTGCAGTCGAAAAAATCGCTAGCCAGACTCAACGAATGCAAGGGGTTCAGGTTCAACATCACCATGCACATATCGCTAGTGTCATTGCTGAAAACCAAGTAGATGAGAAAGTTATTGGCATTGCGATGGATGGTACCGGATACGGCACCGATGGCAATATCTGGGGTTGCGAATTTTTGCTCGCTGATGAACGGGAGTTCGACCGGATAGCGCATCTTGAATATATCCCGTTACCCGGCGGAGATGTTGCTGCTGCAGAAAACTGGCGGATGGCATTAAGTTATCTCTATGCTATCTACGGAAATGACATAGCGAATCTTGATATTCCGCTTGTGAAAGCAATGGATGAAGATAAACTTCAACTTATAATTCGGATAATCGAAAAGAAAATCAATGCACCGTTATGTTCCAGCGCAGGACGATTATTTGATGCGGTAAGTGCGCTGATAGGGATACGATTGACTGCAACTTATGAAGCGCAACCTGCGATAGAACTTGAAATGGCTGTTGATGAAAACGTTCCTGAACAATATTCATATAGAATAAACGAACAAGAAAATCAATTGATGATTAGTTGCAGGCCAATGTTCGAAGAAATCGTTACTGAACTCAAACAACGAGTTCCAACTTCGGTCATTGCGGCGAAGTTCCATAATACGGTCGTTGCGTTTGCCGTCGATATCGCGCAACGAATTCGAAACCAAACCGGATTGAATTCGGTCGCGTTAAGTGGCGGAACGTTCCAAAATCGGATTATAGTATCTCGATTAATCGAACGATTGCAAGAATTAAAGTTTAAGGTGTATACGCATCAGCAAATGCCACCGAACGACGCTTGCGTTTCATTCGGTCAAGTGGTTGTTGCTAATGCTCAAATCAATCAAGAAAGAACAAAGGAAGGTGAAAACGAAAGAACAATACGGATGTTTTGAATTTAAGTTCTTCCGTTCTTACGTTTTTCCGTATGTGTTTAGGTATTCCGGGGAAAATAATTAAAATTGAAGGGTTAACTGCAATAGTTGATATTGGTGGAGTCCTCCGTCCGGTATCGCTGCAATTGGTTGAAAATGTTACGGTTGGCGATTACGTGCTTCTCCATTCTGGGTTCGCTATCCAAAAAATGGATGAACAGGATGCGAAAGAAACCTTAACTCTACTTCGGCAACTTGCAGAACTTGAACCCAATACATAGGGTAAACTAAATCCAAGTTAATTCACAATCAGGATCGAATTCAAAGCGAGGCGGAACCAGTGTGCCTTTAACCCACACTGGTTCCGCGCCAGTATCAATTCGCGTGCGACAGTATAATTTAACTCTATAAAAACCAAGTTCCTGTATGAAATTTACCGATGAATTTCGGAATAGAACAATCGCAAAAGGGATTTTAGCGCAAATTGCCCGCTATTCTCAGCAAATTGGGAAACCAATTCAGTTAATGGAAGTTTGCGGAACACATACCGTTACGATATTTAAATTTGGAATTCGAGACCTATTACCGAAGAATATCAAACTTCTCTCTGGTCCAGGCTGTCCAGTCTGTGTTACCACGCAGCAAGATATTGATACTGCGATTTCGTTAACTGAACTCGAATCAATTATTTTTACGACCTTCGGAGATATGCTCCGCGTTCCCGGGACGAATTCATCGTTGCAAGAGCAAAAAGCTAACGGTAAGGATGTTCGCGTTGTGTATTCCTGTTTAGATGCATTAGAAATCGCTAAAAATAATCCGGAGAAGAAAGTAATCTTTTTCGCGGTCGGATTTGAGACAACGTCGCCAACGGTAGCTGCTACGCTCCAGCTAGCTGCACAGAGTAAGATTAATAATTTTTTCATTTATCCGGCACATAAACTTATTCCTCCGGCGATGCGGGCTCTGCTCGAATCGGGAGAAGTGAATATAAACGGATTCATCTGTCCGGGGCATGTGAGCGCCGTTATCGGCGCTAAACCATATCAATTTATCCCAGAACAATATCGAGTCGGCTGCGTTATTGCGGGATTCGAACCGTTAGATATTCTGCAGGCGATTGTAATGTTACTCCATCAGATTGTTGACCAGAATCCATGCGTTGAAATTCAATATCAGCGTGTGGTTAAACCAGAAGGAAATCCGAAAGCGCGTCAGATGTTATATGAAGTTTTCGAGCCAGCGGATACCACTTGGCGCGGGTTGGGAACGATTCCTAATAGCGGATTGAACTTAACCAAACCATATTTACGGTTTAATATTTTAGAAACAGTACCTAATATTCGTCTGTCATCTGCCGTCCATCGTTCTTCGCCATGTCGCTGCGGTGAAGTACTTCGTGGAATAATCACCCCGCCGGAATGCGCGTTATTCCGAAAAAAATGTACTCCAGACAACCCGATTGGACCGTGTATGGTTTCGAGCGAAGGAACCTGTGCGGCATATTATAAGTATAAGAGAAACTGAAAAAAACAGAGAAACGGAAAAATCAATTGCGATAGACGTGAGTTTCTTGCAAAACACGCAATCCGATCAAAATGAATGCAGGTCACTTTGATTTTCTGCAATAGGAGCTATTCATTGCAAAATCCATTTATTTTCAGATGGAGTATATCTTGCTCTATTTTGGAATTTGAAAACAACATAGAAACGATAACTTCATTCGAAAATGCTGTCTGTATATTCAGCTAACAAACAGGGTTCGCTTTTTTTGTTTCCTATGCTATAATCATTAGTGATATCTAGGTAAAATGAGTTAAATGGTACAATCACCAATCTATTATATAAGAACGAAAGAACAAAAAATTATCTAGATAGTTTGAAACAGAAAAATTTGTTAGTTTAATTTACGTTATGGAATCTTCTTCAATTCGGTTCATTCCGCTAGGTGGATTAGGCGAAATCGGAATGAATATGATGGTATTCGAATCCGCAAACGATATCATTGTAATCGATTGTGGTGTGATGTTTCCGGAAGAAGAGACCCCCGGCGTAGATTTAATCATTCCGGAAATAACCTATCTGCTAGAACGAAAAGATAAACTTCGTGGAATTATTCTTACTCATGGGCATGAAGACCACGTCGGTGCGTTACCATTTTTCTTACAGCAACTTAATGTTCCGCTTTATGGAACGCGATTGACTCTTGGGCTGATTGAACCGAAACTGCGGGAATTCGATTTACTTGACCAAACACAACGGAACATCGTTAAACCACGCGACCAGATTATTCTCGGTGATTTTCGCATTGAGTTTATCCGGGTGACGCATAGTATCGTTGATGGTGTCGGATTAGGGATTCATACTCCAATAGGAACCATTGTGCACAGTGGCGATTTTAAAATTGACCCAACTCCGGTTGATGGCGAGTTAATGGATTTGCATAAGTTTACTGAGTTAGGTGAACAAGGAGTACTCTTATTATTATCTGATAGTACTAACGTTGAACGGGAAGGATATACCCTGTCCGAAAAAGATATTGGCGATACTCTCGATACGATTTTTGCTCAAGCGAAAGGTAGAATTATCGCGGCAACCTTCTCCAGCAATATCCATCGAGTACAGCAGATTATTGATAAAGCATATAAATATGGCCGGTCAGTAGCAGTAACTGGGAAAAGTATGACCAGTAATGTTCGTATCGCTGCTGACCTTGGGTATTTATCTATTCCGGAAAATACTTTCGTTCAATTTGGAGATATCCAACGGATTCAGCCGGATAAAACGGTGATAATAACTACTGGCAGTCAAGGGGAACCGATGTCAGTTCTGGCGCGACTTGCGATGAATGAACATAAACAGATTAAAATTAATCCTGGGGATACGGTAATCATTTCCGCTCGGGTTATTCCGGGAAATGAAAAATCTATCGCCCGAACAATAAATCATTTATTCCGACGTGGTGCCGAAGTATATTATGAACGGGTTTCAGAAATCCATGTTTCTGGTCATGCTTCGCAAGAAGAACAGAAACTCATGCTCAATATGGTTCGACCGAAATATTTCATTCCAGTTCATGGTGAGTATCGCCATTTATTTTATCATGTTCAACTAGCACAACAGATTGGAATCCCCGCCAACCATACCCTCATTGTTGAAGATGGTGATATAATTGAATTAACCCCGAATTCAATTCGGAAAGTCGGAGAGACCTCAGCGAACCGCGTTTTCGTTGATGGGAAAGGGGTTGGTGATGTCGGAGATACGGTGTTACGTGACCGATTGCATCTGGCATCCGACGGAATGTTCATTATCGTAATCGGCATCAATCGGTTAACTGGCGAACTGGTTGCGGAACCAGAAATTGTCAGTCGTGGATTCGTATTTATGGAAGAAGCCGGCGATTTAATTGCTGAATCCCAAGAATTGGTTAAACAAATTCTGGCTGAAATTCCAAAAGAAAGTAAAACAGAATGGGCAATAGTTAAAAGTGAAGTGACGACTGGGATTCGCCGATTCTTATATAAGCGAATAGAACGACGGCCAATGATTTTACCGGTTATAATCGAATTATAAATAAACATATGCAGACGGATCAAGCCACGGCTCGATGCGGATAAACTCGTCCGTTTATATCCGATACCATCCGTCTGGATCGATTGGGTAATGAAGTTTTTCCCTGAATTAGAAAAGAAAACTAAAAATGAAATTGTCGGTATAATCTTGTTTTTCTGTGCGTTGATTATTCTATTAAGTCTGGCAACGTATGATTTGCAATACAATTGGATTGGGCTCATTGGTGATTTCATTTCTCGGTTGCTCTTTTTTATTTTTGGAAATTATGTTGCGTTCGTTATTCCGATATTGTTATTCCTTTGGGGTGTAAGTAAGTTCAAACAAGCAGAACAGCCGACGAATATAACCGGTAAACTTATCGGTGGAATTTTGGTTATCATTTCATTATGCACGTTATTAAGTTTACCCTATGCGGGAGTATCTGATAACCTGTATCAGAAACAGAAAAATTTTGATAATGGCGGCATAATCGGAGCATTTATCACCTCTGGATATCCTTATTCTTTGCAGATAACCCGTTTGTTTGGGACGATTGGCGCGTATCTCCTTGCTAGTATGATTTTAGTAATTGGTACCATATTAAGTACCGAATTTTTATTCTCTGAATATGTGGTTCTTGCGAAAAATAAACTGCAAACTGCGTATCTGCAATGGCGGGAGAAACGAAAAGCGTATAAATCTGCTCACCCGTTAATCAAACCAACTCTGCAACCGCAGACAACCACTCCTCCGTCTCCACCGCAAGTTTCACCACCACCTAAAATAACCGTTGTTGGTCAGGATAAATCGGCAAAGAAAGGAGTTAAACCGGAAAAACCGATACCTGCTGAAAAACCGGCTAGTAAAGATGGATACCAACTTCCACCGATTGATTTGTTACAACTTCCGACCGGAGAAGAAGAATCGCGAATTCAAGAAGAAATCCTGCAAGAATCGAAAAATCTCGAGGATACCTTACTCAATTTCGGAATTGAAGCGAAAGTGGTTGAAGTGAGTCGCGGTCCGGTCGTTACCCGATACGAGTTACAGCCGGCACCCGGAGTTAAAATCAGCAGTATTACCAGTTTACAGAATGATATTTCGCTCGCTATGAAAGCGCATCATATTCGCATTGTTGCACCGATACCGGGGAAAGCGGCAGTCGGTATCGAGATTCCGAATCGGACTACAACCCCCGTTCTTTTACGCGAAATATTAGATTCTGAAGCGTTCCGAAAATGCAATTCGAAACTTGCGTTAGCGCTCGGGAAAACGATTGACGGTGAACCGTATGTAGCGGATTTAGCGAAAATGCCACATTTACTCGTTGCCGGAACCACTGGTTCCGGGAAAAGTGTATGTATCAACGCAATGATTGCTAGCATTCTCTATAACGCTACGCCAGATGAAGTGAAGTTTATTATGATTGACCCGAAACGAGTTGAACTCTCAATGTTCAGCGAGATTCCGCATTTGTTAACTCCAGTAGTCACGGAAGCCAAAAAAGCATGTCTGGCATTAAAATGGGCGGTACGTGAAATGGAACGAAGATACAATCTTTTTGCGGATGTTGGAGTTCGGGATATAACCGGATACAATGCACTGTATGAACGACAGAAATCATTGGATAAAAATGCGCCAGATTTATTACTCCAACAGCCAATGGAAAAACTCCCCCTAATCGTTATCATCATCGACGAATTAGCAGATTTAATGATGGTCGCGCGAACCGATAATGAAGATTTATTAACTCGATTAGCCCAGATGGCACGTGCGGTCGGAATTCATCTAGTACTGGCAACACAACGGCCTTCGGTAGATGTTATTACCGGTTTGATTAAAGCGAATTTCCCATCGCGCATAGCGTTTCAGGTTTCAACAAAAATTGATTCGAGAACCATTCTCGATGGTTCCGGTGCAGAAGCGTTACTCGGTCGCGGCGATATGCTTTTTTCTCCTGGCGGAACGCCAAAACCGTATCGACTTCAAGGTTCGTTCATTTCAGATGCTGAAATGGAAAAGCTGACTGAATTCATTCGGAATCAGCGGGGTCCAGACTATGCGATTACATCATTTAGCGACCTTGTAGCAGAAGAAACAGAAGAAAAAGAAGGAGTAAATGGCATTTCGGATGCACTCTACGAAGAAGCAGTCCGTATTGTTCGGAAAACACGACAGGCATCTGCGTCAATGTTACAGACTCAACTTGGAATCGGTTACCCTCGAGCACGAAAGTTGATCGAACAAATGGAACGCGACGGTATTGTTGGTCCGATGCGGGGAAGCAAACCGCGCGAAATTTTGCTACCATTTGATGATGGATCATAAAACTCGTTAAATAAACAATCGGATAGATAGATTATATTAGAAAAAGCAAGGATAACAAACAGAACGAGATGACTTGTTTAGCTGATATAACTACCTTTGTAATGTAACCATGTAACTATATAACTCGATTTGAATCGAATTTTTGGTTTTTTCCCATAGTCTTATGTTAATATATCTATGCGATAGTTGCGGTGAAGAGATAAAACAAAGTGGAACTCGATATACTTTTAAAGCGGAATTATATGCGGCGAAAACACCAGTCGTGTTCACTGAAGAAGACCGACATCGGGATTTTCGAAAAGAGATTGAACAATTGATCCAGCAGATGGAAACGATGAATCCTGAAGAGCTGAACGACGAAGTCTATATTCATTATCAGTTTGATTTATGTAAATCTTGTCGGGATAAACTATATCAGCGGTTTAAATCCGCCCAACCATTATCCTTAAGATAACGATCTCAACTATTTTAAGATATGGTAATGAGAGGAGGTAAATTATGGCATTACGTATCAAACGAAATCCTTGTCAGGTAAATATAGTTATACCAGATTATCGAATTCAAGGAACGATACACCTCCACCCGATGATGCGGTTTAGCGATTTTATGAACGCGGCCCCGGAATTTATTCCGATTACCGATGCAAAAATATTTGCGATTAGCGACGACCGATTAATCTCAGAGCCGAAATTATTAGAAATTCGACGCGACCAGATTATTTTCATCTATCCCCTAGAAGCGGTTCCCGTTTTAGAAGAACTGGAAGAGGTCGCTGAAGTAAAAGAAGATTTTCCGGATAAATCGCTGGAATCAATGTATATTGATTTAACTAAGAAACAGTAAATTCTACGTCGAATTTTAAATTTAGCATTTTACATTGTAAGTTTGCATTGCTAATCTAACCTCAATGTATCATCGCGGGTTGTATTGTGCAATGCTTTTTTATTCTATGTCAATCTCAGCACCTCGCGGAACAAAAGATGTACTCCCACCCGAAACTGCAATATATTACTTTATTGAATCAACTGCGCGACAGATTTTTTCATTATACGGATATGCGGAAATCCGTACCCCGATTTTTGAATATACCGAATTGTTCCAAAAAGGAGCAGGAGAAGCAACGGATATCGTCTCTAAAGAAATGTATACTTTTCCTGACCGGAAGGGGAGATTGTTAACACTCCGACCTGAAGGAACGGTTGGAGTAGTCCGTGCATTTCTAGAACATAAACTCGGCAACCAGGCGCCGATAACGAAACTCTATTATCTCGGACCGATGTTTCGTTACGAACGCCCACAAGCAGGTCGGTTCCGGCAACATACACAAATTGGTGCGGAATGTCTTGGAAGTCTCGCGCCAAGTTTAGATGCAGAAGTGATTGCGATGTTCCGTCAATTCGTTACTGCGCTTGGCTTAACGAAATTTACGGTGTTAATCAATAGTATCGGGTGTAAACAATGCCGACCGAAATATCGGCAGGTATTACGTAACTATTTGCAACCGCATTTAGAAACCTTATGTGCAGACTGCAAGATTCGTTTTGATCGAAACCCACTGCGTGTGATGGATTGTAAGGTTGATTCCTGCCAACCGATAGTATCGAAAGCTCCGAGTAGTCTAGATTACCTATGCGGTGAATGCAAGAACCATTTTGCAGATGTTAAAAAGTATTTAGAGATATTAAAAGTAGAATATCACATTGCCCCGAGGTTAGTGCGTGGCTTGGATTATTACACCCGGACAGTATTCGAATGTCAGGTTGAATCGCTCGGAGCGCAGAATGCAATTGGCGGCGGCGGACGATATGATGAACTTGCCGAAATTCTCGGCGGACCAGCCATTCCCGGATTAGGATTTGGAACAGGAGTAGAACGATTAGCGCTAGCGTTAGCGCTTCAGAAAGTTACACGACAGATGCAGGAAGAGATACCGATTGTTTTCATAACTCTCGGTCAACCTGCATTCGATTACGCGATTCCGTTAATTGCGGAATTACGGAATGCTGGAATTCCAATTCAACTTGATTATCGGCAGGGAAGTATGAAATCGCAGTTGCATTTTGCGAATCGGCTTGGTGCAAAACGAGTGGTTATTCTCGGCGAAACGGAATTAACCAATCAAATCTGCATCGTAAAAGATATGACCACCGGCGAACAGAAAACCATTCCTCTTGCCAACCTGAAAACGATACTAACCAGTTGTTAAAATTAAGTTTGTGAATTTTTTAAGACTTTAGGATATAAAATAATTTAGCGTAAGCAATAATAAGTAGTTAGACATCAACTTGCCTTCTTGAAAGCTTACCTACTAATGTTGTTAGAAAGATTAAGGATGATGGTAAATAGAAAAGGAGTATAGTTGCAGAGTAGTTAATTCTCAATTATACTATTTTTTCAAATTTTGAGTTAACATTTGCTTATGTCAACAGAAATAATCGATGGAAATACTTTTTTTGGATTCTATCCGAAACGGAATCTGGATACTTCAGTTACGCAGTTGTTGAATATGATGAAAAAGAATAACATATCCCGCGCGATAACTATATCTCTGCAGAGCATCCATTATGATTATCGGCTCGGAAATCAGGAAACAATTGAAGTAGCCCAAGCCAATCCGAATTTAACTCCAGCGTTTAGCGTTGACCCGCGAGAATATTTTGGTTGTTTCGATGAAATCAACCTGCGTGCAAGTCAGGGATGCAAACTCATTCGGCTATTTCCGGAGGTGCAAGGATGGCATTTCGATGCTGCGCCGCTTCCGAAAATCTTGCGGGCGATTGCGGATGCAAAGTTAATCTTGATGGTCGAATCCCGCGCCTGGGGTGTAGCTACGAAATATGCGGAACTCGCACAACGATATGGTTTCCCGATTATTTTAACTGGAATATCCTATTTTAATTTCGGTGAAGCACTCGAGTTGCTCAAAACCGTTCCGAAGGTATATCTTGAACCCCGAATTCTCGATACTCCAGACGGCATCGATTTAGCGGTTAAAGAAGCCGGCGCTGACCGGCTGATTTTCGGCTCACATGCACCGTTTGATTATATCGAGCCGGCGCTGATGCTGATTGAGCGCTCGCATATTTCGCAAGAAGAGAAATCGTTGATTCTCGCTGAAAATATTAAAAAACTTTTACAAATTTAAAAAGCATTTGATTTTTTCATCTGTATAATCTGTTGCTAATAATCGGTATAATTTCTTTTTTATGAAAAAGATTGATATACATGCACATTATGGATATTGGCCATTTCCGATTTTAGCAGAATCAGAATCGGATGCATTGCGAATAATGCAAGAAGCCGGAATCGAGAAATGCATTTTTTCTTCTGCGAAAGCAGTCCAATATGATTTCGTTGCTGGAAATGCGGAATTAGCCCCGTTACTTGACCGTAACCCTGAATGCTATGGTTATATAACGTTGAATCCAAATTATCTTGTGGAATCCGAGAAGGAAATTGAGAAATACCATACGCATCCGAAATGGGTTGGAGTAAAACTGCATCCGTCATATAATGGTCATCCGATAGATTCAGCAGCAAATATCAAGCTAATTACAATGGCGGAGTCAGCGAACCTCCCGCTTCTCATTCATACGTACGATTTTGGAGATGCAGCACCACGGCGGGTTCTGAGTGTTCGCGAGCGATGTCCGGATATCCCGATAATCATGGCACATATGGGCGGGAATAACTGGAAAGAAGGGATTGACGTCGCTGAAAAGACGGATAAGGTTTATCTCGATATCGTCTGTAGTGTTTTCGACTATGATAAGGTCGGAGAAGCGATTGACCGGGTCGGGGTTAATAAACTAGTTTTTGGAACCGATTTAACCTTAATTCATCCGGCAATCGCTATCAGCATGTTCGAAGCTATAAACTTAACCGAGGCTGATAAAAAGAAAATCTATTATACTACCGCATTAAAAATATTCCCGAAACTCGGCAACTAGATTCACCGAAAGTTCTACCTTCCTTGTCCGTCTTAATCATTAAAAGGTATAATTAATACATATTTAATGGTATATAGTTAAACCACGCTAAAGCACGGAATAACGAAAGAACTGAAAAAAATTAGTTCTTCTATCCTTTTGCATTTTCTTCCCTCCGTCAGGTTTATCTAAGGGTTAGGGTGCGGAGAGATGTCCGAGTTGGTCGAAGGAGCACGCCTCGAAAGCGTGTAGGGTCTCGTTGCCCTCGTGGGTTCGAATCCCACTCTCTCCGCCAGTTTTCGTCGAAAACGAAAATCAGGTTGCCGGTTGAGCTTTCCGAAAGAACCTACTCCTATATAATTCACATTGAGCAATTTTCTTATCTCGATTTAATTTTTTCACATTTTTCCCCCTTGACGTAACCTGCAAGTTATGTCTACAATTAAGAACCGATTGTGAGTCGTTTTAGCTAATAAATTCATCCATCATAAACGAGGTGAGAAAGTATGGATAGTAAAACTGCTAAACAATTGAATCAAAAAAATCCTGTTCCGGATTTTCATCAGGAAAGTACGGTAAATCGTGACTTAGTATTGATAACGCTTGGCGCGATTATCGTATTCATTATTGTAGATGCGTTGATTGTTTATACCCCGCTCGTTGCGCTGCTCGAACATACTGGATATCTCCAGATTATGCGAATCCTTATCATACTGATGCTCTTGGGAATAGGATTGAGTATCTTTTCATGGCGACGTTGGCGAGAGTTAGAACAGGAATATCGTCTATATCAACAAGCAACTGATGTTATCAAGCAAAAGGAGGCAGAACTTCGTGCGCAATATCAAGGGTTCCCAATACCAACCTATACTTGGCAAAAACAAGGGGACGATTTCGTTCTGGTTGATTGTAATCACGCTGCGGAAAATTTTACCCAAGGTGGCATTCGCCAGTTTATTGGAAAAACTTTGCGTGAATTAATTGGTAATCGACCAGAGATACTCGCTGATTTTGAAAAATGCTTTGCTGAAAAAGGTGTTGTTAAGCGTGAAATCACATATCATTTTCAAAGTATTGGTGAAACGAAGATTTTCAACAGTAGTTACGTCTATATCCCTTCAGATATTATTATGGTTCATACCGAGGATATCACGCAACAAAGATTAGCGGAACAATCGCTGCGCGAGAGTGAAATGCGATATCGCACGATGGTCGAAAATGTCAATTTTGGCGTATTTCGAAACACGGTGCAAGGTCAGTTCATTTTTGCGAACCGCGCAGTAGCTGCAATGCATGGTTATGATTCTGTCGAGGAGTTTATCCAGGTTCCAATCCCTACACTCTATCAGAACCCTGAAGAACGCCAACAGTATCTTGAAGAACTAAGGCAAAAAGGGGAACTAAAAAATAGAGAGGTTCGATTACGAAAAAAAGATGGGACAATATTTTGGGGTTCAGTAACCGCGCGAGCGCAGTTTGCACCCGATGGAACTATTGCATGGATTGATGGCGTTATAGAAGATATCACACTTCGCAAACAGATGGAGTTGGAATTATTACGGAACCAGATTTTTCTTGATTCGGTCGTTGAGAATATCCCGAATATGATGTTTGTTAAAGAAGCGGAAAATCTCCGATATGTTCGAATTAACCGCGCGGGGGAAGAGTTACTTGGGTATAATCGAAAAGAAATCCTTGGGAAGAATGATTTTGATTTGTTTCCTATAGAAGATGCAACATTATCTACCATTAAAGACCAGGAAATACTTGCTGGAGAAAAACTGGTTGATATTCTTGAAGAACGAATTGAAACAAAGTATAAAGGGTCGCGGATTCTGCGAACGAAAAAAGTACCGATTTACGACCCAACCGGCAAACCGAAATATCTTTTAGGAATTTCGGAGGATATAACGGAACAAAAATTAGCGGAAAAACGCCTACGGGAAAATGAAGCTATATTATCTACGCTCATGAATACATCACCAGATTCGATGGCTCTCCTCGATACAAACGGGAATGTTTTGATGCTAAACAATGCCGCGGCAAGACGGCTTAAAAAGTCGGTTGATGACCTTATCGGAGTAAACATTTTTGATGTTTTTCCGCCAATAGTCTCCGGAAAAAGAAAACAATATTTCGAAACGGCTATTCGAACCGGCAACGTTGTTCGATTTGAAGATGAACGAGATGAGATGGTATTTGATAATCAATTTTGTCCAATATTAGATAGTACGGGAAAAGTAGGTCAAGTTGCGGTTTTCGCTCGAGAAATTACTGAACAGAAACGGAATGAACGAATTCTCCGTGCTTCAGAAGAAAAATTCGCTACCGCATTTAATTCCAGCCCAGCATTAATGGCAATTAACGACTTAGAAAACCAGGCATTTCTTGATGTCAACGAAGCTTTTCTCAAGACGCTCGGATATCAACGAGAAGAGATCATCGGGAAAACTCCGGTTTCGCTTAATGGTTTTCCTAATATCACTGAATATTACGATGCGTTAACATTACTGAATGAACAAGGTCGATTTCGTAACGTGGAAATTAAAATGAGGACGAAAACGAAAGCAGAACGTATCGGATTGTTCTCCGGTGAAATAATCGAAGTCGCAGGTAAAAAATGTATTCTTACCGCTGCATATGATATTACTGAACTCTATAATGCCAAACAAGCTCTTCAGGAAAGTGAACAGCGGTATCGGTTACTGTTAGATTTAGCACCGTACCCGATTATGATTCATCGAAATGGGATCATGGAATATGTCAATCAAGCGTGCTGTAAAGTATTACATGCGAATTCTCCTGAACAAATTTTGGGGAAACCACTGCTCGAATTCGTTACACCAGAATTTCAACCGTTAGTTCGAGACCGTATCCGAATGATGCTTGAACAAGGAAAAGAAGCGCCGCTTATCGAATTAAAACTCAAGGGGATTCATGGTGAAGTAATCGATGCAGAAATTGCGTCTATACCTATTCAATATCTCGGTAGTCAATCAATTCTGGTTGTCGGTCGTGATATAACGGAAAAAAAGAGACAGCAAGAATTCCAACAAGCGATAACAGAATTAGGTGAAAAAGTCGGGGCAGCTGTTACTCCGGAAATGGTGGCCCAAGAACTAGTTGCAACCGCAGATCAATTTTTCGGGTGGGATTCCTGCGCGGTCCGGATATATGATGAAGAGACAATGACTGTTTCGAATCTCTTAGCGTATGATATTATCAACGGAAACCGCGAATTAGTTACTGCAACTTTACCAGCACAGTTCAGTCCGATGACCAATAAAGTTTTTGAAGAGGGAGCAAAACTATTGACAGAAACAGAAATAGCGCAACTTCCGGAAGGAGTATTAATTCCGTTTGGTGATGTTTCTCGATTTCCGAAAACTATGATGTTGGTTCCGATACGAAGACAAAATACTAATATCGGGATTGCTACTATTCAAAGTTATATACCGAATAAATATACCCAGAATGATTTAACGCTGTTCACGCTTCTTGTGAATTATGCTAGCGGAGCGTTAGATCGAACATTAGCGCGAGAGAAACTTCGGCAAAGAGAACGGCGATATCGGCGTGCGATCGCGTTAGCAAATGCTGTTCCGTTTGAGTTAGACCGCACAAGTATGACTTATACTTTTATAGACGAAGGTATCAAAGAACTGACCGGATATTCTAATAAGGAGATAACTATTGAACGGTGGAAATCATTAATCCAGCACGTAGAATTATGTGGAAAACTTGCAGGGATGCCTTTGGAAGAAGCGATTGAACGTTCAAGGCTCGGTGAGATTACTGAATGGCAAGCAGAAGTCCAGATTACAACCCGATCTGGGCAAATGAAATGGATTGCAGAAACGAATGTTACCGAACTAAATTCGTTTGGGAATCCTGTACGTACCCTTGGTATTCTACAAGATATAACGGTTCGAAAACTTGCTGAAGAAAATATGAAGCAGTATCAGGAAGAATTACGCAGATTAGCTGCAGAACTTACGCTGACCGAAGAGCGAGAACGGCGGCAAATAGCACAAGCATTGCATGATAATATTGGCCAGATATTAGCGTTATGTAAAATCAAATTAGGTGAACTAGAGGTTGCTCCGGCGATATCAAAACTGAGCGATGAGATTCGCAGTCTAATAGAACAAGCGATTCAATATATCCGAACCTTAACCATTGAATTGAGTCCTCCAATTCTTTATGATGTAGGGTTTGAAGCAGCAATAAGATGGCTTGCCGAACAGATACAATTGCAGTATAATATACCAATTCGGGTAAAGATTGAGCTGAAATCGCAACCGTTACCGCATAATTTACAGGTTCTATTATATCAGCTAATCCGCGAGTTACTCGTTAATGTTGGGAAGCATGCACGAGCACGTCATGCTAAATTAACGTTGCAACAGGAAGGACATGTGCTTAATATCCAAGTAGCTGATAACGGCATTGGCTTTTCAATATTTGAATTTGATATAAATTTAATGAAAGCCGGAAAATATGGATTATTTAATGTTCAAGAGCAGATTAAAAATATCGGTGGGAACATGCAGGTGATGTCTGCGCCTGGAAAAGGTACTACGGTAACGTTATCGGTGCCTTTGAATCAGGTTGAATAAGTGAAATAGGTGAACCGTAATCTATAGTAATTGTGTTTAGCCATAATTTGTGTAATCATATTTAAGATGAAAATAAAAGTTCTGTTAGCGGATGATCATACTCTAGTTCGGCAAGGATTATGTTCTTTAATTGCTCGAGAACCGGATATGCTTATTGTCGGGGAAGCATATAACGGGAGAATCGCAGTGCAATTGGTTCACGAACGACGGCCGAATGTTCTTGTTATGGATGTTGCAATGCCGGATTTAAACGGAATCGAAGCCACTCGCCAGATTCTTACTAAGTATCCGGAAGTGAGAATTATCGGTCTCTCAATGCATTCCGACCGAAGGTATGTTATGGAAATGTTAAAAGTTGGCGCAGCAGGATATTTACTTAAAGATTGTGCATTTGAAGAATTAATTACAGCGATTCGTACCGTAAACTCGAATCAAATTTATTTAAGTCCACCGATAGCGGATATAGTTTTAAAGGATTATATCTATCGGTTAAAAAACAATGATGCTTCCGTGTATTCGATTCTAACAGCCCGAGAACGAGAAGTACTTCAGCTTTTAGCTGAAGGGAAGAGTACAAAACAAATTGCAGCATCATTAAAAATTAGTATTAAAACCGTTGAAACCTACCGTCAACAGATTATGGATAAACTTAATATCTATTCAATTGCAGACCTTACCAAATACGCGATTAAGGAAGGACTGGTTTCTCTAGACACATAAACCAGAATCTTACCTGAGGAGAACACAGAGTTCGCAGAATAGCATAACTGCATAATTACCTAGTTCGTAATTTTAATAATTAGTTTTTTCTGTAGGTTTTACGTGTTCTGCGCTTGAATTTTCAGTCAGGTTTTTCGTAATGCCAACTCAGGGATTCCCCGATTTACAACCCCGCATATATACAATAGAATTGTGTATTATAAATCTTATTAAATAGAACAAAAATATTTAAAATATCTCCAAGGAATAGAGTTAAGCAGTTAAATAAATTTAATTTTCGTGTAATTTTTATGTAGATTATTATAATAAGATTTATGGCTCATAAAGAGACGTTGAACGTAAACAACTATTTTGAGCAAAATAGTGAGAATTATTTACTATTAATAGATAATTTAGCGGATGGGGTGGCATTAGTTCAAGATGGAAAACATATTTTTGTTAATCAATCATTTGCGAAAATCTTCGGATACGCGCGAGAAGAATTGATTGGGACAGAATCAATATTACTGATTGCTCCTGAAGAATTAGAAAGAATGCGTGAACAGTTTGAGAAACGACGTCAGGGAGACATGCTACCGTCGCATTATGAAACGGTTGGAATCCGTAAAGACGGACAGCGAGTATATCTTGAAGTATTCGGTTCTATGATAAATTATGCTGGAAAATTAACTAATCATGTTACGGTTAGAGATATATCCTATCGAAAGCAAACAGAGGAGAGAATCCAACAATTAAATCAGCAGCTGGAACGACGTATTTTAGAATTATTAATAGCAAATCAAAGTTTAGCTGAATATGATTATACTATTTCTCACGAA
This sequence comes from bacterium, assembly GCA_026416715.1. Lineage (NCBI taxonomy): Bacteria > bacterium. The sequence continues at coordinate 77,922 of JAOAEQ010000002.1, read as the reverse complement.
TTACGTACTCCTTTGCAGAACATTAAAGGAGCTTGGCATATTTTGAATGAATATTATTCATCCCAGGTAGATAGCCAAGGAATAGAATGTATTCGGTTAATTGAAAAGAATATTAAAATTATGGAAACGCTGATTGAAAATATTCTCACGTATGCGAAGTTTGGCCGAGCTGCGCTCCATTTTCAAGAGGTTGAATTATCGGAATTAGTCCAATCGTTATATGCAGAATTAAGCCAACAGCAGCCGGAACCACACCGGAAACTGGTTATGCATATGTTACCAAAAGCATTTGCTGACCCGGTTATGTTACGGGAAATATTATTCAATCTTCTCGAAAATGCATTTAAATTTACGCAACACACACCGCAACCAATAATCACCATCGGTGGTCGAGAAGAAGCAGACCAAGTAGTTTTCTATATTAAAGATAATGGAATAGGATTAGCCAAGGAAGATATTGAAAAAATATTTGATATTTTCCATCGCGGGAATAATTCCGCAGAATATACCGGGAGCGGGTTGGGATTAGCGATTGTTCGTCGTGCGATTCAGCGCCATCAGGGTCGTATTTGGGCAGAGAATAACGCTGATGCGGGTTTAACGATTTATTTTACTCTTCCAAAACCAGCAGAAGGATAACTCCAATTTTTTATCTTGCAGGATTTTACTCCTTTTTTGGAATATTAAGTTTTGTTAGGATATCAAAAACTCGATTGAGACAGACTTGCGACGCTTCTTCACCAAGCGAAGAAAATTCCGTTCCACCCGGAAGGGATAACTTTGATTCCGATAATTCTTTTTTCGGTCGCCAATGGGTTTCTAAAGATACCCCACCGCGATAATTCAAGTTAATGAGCGCCTGCAGTTGCCCCTGCCAATCGATCCATCCCTCTCCTATTGGTACGCATTTTGGTTCTCCACCTTCAGGTAGGATTTGTTTTAAATTTTGCATTTTGTATTTAGCGTTTACCCGGATAGCATCTTTGATATGCAGGTGAATAATCCTTGTAGCGATATAGTTAAACCCATTGGGATAAGGTGGCTCAGTTACTCCAGCGAAAATTTCATTGCACGGGTCCCATAACGCATAAACTGATTGCGAATGAGATCCTGTGTATTTCAGATTTGAATCCAATATCTCCATAAATTGGGCAAGTTCTTGACCGGTTCCAACCAAACAAGAATGTTCATTTTCAATTGCAAGTTTTATATTCTCTTTTTTGGCTAGTTCAACCGCTGAACCAAATCGGTTAATGAGCAAATCCCAATGTTGTTCAAGGGAAAGATTTTTTTTCCAGAAGGTAAAAATGCGGATGATATTAGTATTCAACTGATGCGCTAAATTGATACACCGTTTCAAAAAATCTAGATGTTCCTGATATTCATCTGCTTTATCAATATGACATTTAAAAACTGGTGATGCAATACAGGTTACCTTCAATTCCGTTCGTTTCAGTAGCTCTTTTATTTTCCATATATCAGATGTATCCAATGCTTGTGGTGGTTTATCCCACACCGAACGAAGCTCAACGAAATCAAGATTATTCTTTTTTGCGAATGCTACCGCTTGTTCGAAATCTTGCGAAATTTCGTCAGTTATAATCCCTAATTTGAACATGGTATACCCTAAACGTAAAAACGTACAAACATGTTGTTCGTTCTTCCGAGTTTAGTGTTACAGTTTTTTAGTTCATGGTGGTTAAATATGGTTCCGACGTGGATTGTCAATTATCGATTGTTAAGAAACCAAATTACATTAAAACCTATCATCAATTCGCATGATGTGATTTTATATATCAACAACTAAAATAAGATACATTTATTTTTTTTGTCAACATAAAAATAGGTTTTGTGAATCTTAGAACGAACAGCAAACAGTATAATCGGTTTTAAAGTTATTCCTCTGTATTAATTGAAATTTACCGCAGGAAGTGATACTATAAATATGATAGAATTAGTTGAGATAAAATGTGTGTAATTCATTGGTAAATGGTTGTAAATATTACCGGTTACGGTATTTAAAATAGCAAGAATTCATCAATTTATATAGCGTGGTTTAATATTTGCAAACCTAATGTAACATTCGTTTCTTATGGAACAAACCAGACGTGAATTTCTCCGTAATTCAATGCTAACCAGTATTGGGCTGGTTACTGGTGGAAATAGTCTTTTATTTAGTTTGTTCAGTCAACTTTCGCGGTTAAAATCGCGAGTGGTTATCTACAGAAATGATAAAGTGTTTTCTAAACAGGGCACACTCGATTTTCAGGTGCTGCAGCAGATGGTGAATCAATCTATTCTACGCTTAACCGGTTTAACTACACTGCGTGATGCTTGGGGTAAGTTTTTCTCACGTCGAGATATCGTTGGTATCAAAGTTAATACGCTCGCTGGCAAACAATTATCAACCCATCCGGAACTAGCACTAGCGATAGCGTATAGTTTACGTGATGCAGGACTACCAGCGAATCAGATAATTATTTTTGACCGGCAGAATAATGAACTTCAGACCGCGGGATATCAACTGAATTATTCTCGAACTGGTATCCGTTGCTATGGAACCGATACTTCTGGCATCGGCTATGAACTAGAACCGAAAGTTTATAATAGTATTGGAAGTTGTTTTTCTCGAATCCTGACAGAACAATGTACTGCGCTCATTAATGTTCCGGTTTTGAAAGACCATGGTATAGTTGGAATTAGTGGAGCAATGAAAAATCTTTATGGTGTAATTCATAATCCGAATAAATACCATGATAACCTCGGAGATCCATATATTGCTGATTTGAACTGCATGCCTACAGTTCGAGATAAAATGAAATTGGTTATTTGTGATGGGTTGGTTGCGCAATATCATGGTGGCCCCGCATATAAATCACAGTATGCGTGGTATTATAATGGAATAATCGTTTCGACCGACCCGGTTGCTCTTGATTATCTATGCTGGCAAATTATTGAACAAAAACGAAGAGAAAAGGGGTTTCCCTCGTTGAAAGAGCAGGAACGTGAGCCAATCTGGATTGCGACCGCTGCGGAGAAAGAGAGAAATCTGGGAACGAACCAACCGAATCAAATTGAAGTGGTATACGTGTAAAAAAGCTAGTCGGTAAAGAGCGTAAAAAAAATTTACCATTCGTGATTGTATTTTTGTTTCTTAACGGTTAGAGAAGTTATGAATAAGCAAAATAAAATAACCCGCCGACAATTTGTTACAAGAACAGGACAGATATTAGCCGCAAGTACTCTAACTCCACTATTATCGCCATTGATACCATCAGCGGAAACAGTGCCGTTGTTGTCGAAAAAAGAAGCAAAGTATTGGAAAAGATTACCGGAGAAGCGAGTCGAATGTATGCTATGCCCGCGTGCGTGTAAAGTTGATGATATGGAACGTGGGTATTGTGGAGTTCGAGAAAATCAGGATGGAACCTATTATACGTTAGTTCATTCGAATCCCTGTTCAATCCATATTGACCCGGTTGAAAAGAAGCCGTTTTTTCATTATTTACCTGGAGCGCGAACCTTATCTTTGGCGACCGCAGGATGTAATGTTAATTGTGCGTTTTGCCAGAATTGGGAAATATCCCAAGCACGACCGGAACAAACTGATAATATTAACCTGCCACCAGAAGAAGTTGTACGACAAGCGGTAGATAATGGATGTCCAATTATTGCGTTCACCTATACCGAACCGGTAGTGTTTATAGAGTATTGTTACGATATTGCGAAGCTTGGGAATCAATCAAACCGTAAATCGGTCATGGTAACTAATGGCTATATTAACCCTGACCCGATGAAACAACTCTGTACCGTTTTAAGTGCAGTAAAAGTTGATTTAAAAGCATTTACCGAAAGGTTCTATAAAGAGATAGTTGGTGGGAAACTACAGCCAGTTCTCGATACCCTGAAGTTGTTGAACCAACTCAAGATATGGTATGAAATTGTATATCTAGTTGTTCCGACGCTGAACGATAATCCGTCAGAAATCACGGCGGTGTGTGCTTGGATAAAATCAGAATTAGGTGTAGATGTTCCGCTGCATTTCACGCGTTTTAATCCGATGTATAAACTGAAAAATCTTCCACCAACTCCAATTCCAACGTTGGAACGATGCCGGGATATTGGTCGGGACGTAGGGTTACGTTATGTTTATATCGGGAACGTACCAGGACATGAAGGTGAAAATACCTATTGTCCGAGTTGTAAAAAAATCGTTGTTCAACGAATCGGATTTCGTGTGCTTCAGTTTAATATTAGCGGCGGAAAGTGTCGGTTCTGCCAAACGAACATAGCCGGTGTGTGGACATAATCATTTGCCGCAGAGTATGGAGAGAGTGCAAAGAGGTTATCATGCAAAATCCAAATAAATCGTTCTATCTATTAATCAAAATAAAAAAAATATTTATTTGGATTTTTATTTTATATTTATGTGAAATTGGGATATTGACATTGGGAAGTCCCCGTTGTGGGGATATCTTGGTGGTGAAATGTTTTGGAGGTGAATTAAATATGTCAGGGGATACGGCACGTGTATTAATTCTGGAAGACGTAAAACAGATAGAGCTTGGATCAACGGTAGATATGATTATCTATGATATGGAAGATAACATAGTTGATACATGCGATAAAAACCCGATTATGATCCAGGTCAGTGGAATAGGATTTGCTGTAAATGGGAAAAAAGTGAATCAATCGAGTTTAAAAATTGTACCTGTAAAAAATACTGGTGATACTACTCAACAGAAAACGGTTCCTTTGCTCATTGTGAATGGCAAGAAATATCGTGGTGAATTTAGACTTTACAATACTGGTAAAACTATGCAAGTGGTAAATGTTCTAGATATAGAGGAATATCTTTGCGGAGTCGTTCCGCGTGAAATGCCATTTTCTTGGCACATTGAAGCGTTGAAAGCGCAAGCGGTTGCAGCACGGACCTTTACCTACAACCGCTTGTTTACCCGAAATGCGAGAAATAAAAATTATGATTTACTACCGACTATTGCCGACCAAGTGTACGGTGGATATACTGATGAACGGGAATCATGTAATCTGGCAATTGCTGCAACGTGTGGCGAGATTTTGGTATATAACGATAAACCGATTTATGCTTGTTATCATGGGAATAGCGGCGGGCAGTTGGAAGATAACGATGATGTTTTCGGAGGACGAATACCCTATCTATGCAGGAAACCGGATAAATATGCGGTTCCCAGCGCTACCTATCATTGGTCAAGAACCATATCGGCAGCAGAAATCAGAGCTCGATTACATGATAATGGTTTAGCCATAGGTACAATTAACGACATCGAATTAACTACCGTAGCTGATTCTGGTCGGGTTCGAGAGATAACCATAGTTCATTCGCTTGGGAAAACAAGATTGTCCGGACCAGAGTTTCGGAATAAAATGGGAACAACATGCATTCGGAGCACGCTATTTACTCTTGAAAAACAAGGTGAATCCTATATATTTCGAGGGACTGGAAGTGGACATGGTGTAGGAATGAGTCAGTGGAGTGCAAAAAATATGGCAGAAGCTGGAAAGGATTATCAGGAGATACTAGCTTATTTTTATCCGGGGACAACGTTAATAAATATACATAATTCCAAATTGCAATAATAAAATGAGGTGAAGTACTTATTTAAAAATTTTACGATTTAATTACTGGAGGGGAAACATGGATGCTATTGAAGCTTTAAAAACAAGGAGAAGTATTAGGAAATATTTAGACCGGCCGGTCTCAAAAGAATTAATTGAACAGTTAGTTGATGTCGGTCGGTTGGCAGCGACAGCGAATAATTTGCAACCGTGGGAGTTTGTGGTGGTGACCGACGCTAATATGCGTCAGCAGTTGGCGGATATAACCGAATATGGTAAGTTTATCAAAATTGCACCGGTATGTATTCTTGTGTTTAGTAAAGATACTAAATATTTTTTGGAAGATGGTTCAGCCGCAACCCAGAATATACTAGTTGCAGCGCGCGCCCTCGGTCTCGGTAGTTGCTGGGTTGCTGGGGATAAAAAACCCTATGCGGACAAAATCCGCGAATTACTCGGTGTTCCGACCGGATATAAGTTAATTAGTTTAATAGCTATCGGATATCCAGCAGAAACACCGGAAGCAAAAAATAAACGGCCACTATCATCGGTTATCCATTGGGAGAAGTTTTAGCTCAAGGATAAAAGGATAAGTACGCCGTTTATCATTCATGTTCCTTATTTTATTTTTTTGTCAACTTTTGCTGTTTGTTTTGCGGATAGAGCCGCGGCCCGTTTTTTCCAATACTGTTGCATATACGCTTTCGGGTCGTTAGAATAAATTCCGCCTTTCCAATTCGGATTTTTATCTCCCTTTTTCGCTTCACTCATCTTTTTGCGAGCAGCTTCAGAGAACTTTTTCATAAGGTTCTCGCCTCCTTTCAGTTAATTCCTAAGGCAGAAGGCGAACTCAATGAGGATAAAAATTCGTCTTTGTCTTTAATATATTAGCATACCTAGTATAGTGGAATTTGTCAAGGGGCAATTTGAAAATAATAAATAATAATCGAAATCCACCTAAAGATAACATTTGACTATAGGATTGTTGTTTCTATAGGGCTAAACATGTATTAGACAGAAACAAAATAGAAAGTAACATATCGAGGATATAATTATTTGCAGGAAACATACAAATTTGCATATAATGTCTACCAAAAATAACACCTTTGTAAACGCTGATTATATTTATATAATCGGTAATAACTAAGTGAGATAAGGAGGAAAATAAAATTGGGATTAACGAAAGAAGTCCATGTTGTCAGCCATACTCATTGGGACCGGGAATGGTATTTAACGTTTCAGCAGTATCGGATGCGGTTAGTTGATGTTATTGACCAAGTACTCGATTTGTTAGAAAACAATCCTGAATATAAATACTTTACCCTAGACGGTCAGGCAATAGTTTTGGAAGATTATCTTGAGATAAGACCGGAAAATCGATCTCGGGTTGAGAAACTGGTTAAATCCGGCAAACTTATGGTCGGTCCATTTTATATTTTACCTGACGAATTCCTGATTAGCGAAGAAGCCCATATCCGTAATCTAATACTTGGTCATAAAATTGCTGAAGAGTTTGGTGCAGTAATGAAAGTGGGATATATCCCTGATCCGTTTGGTCATATTTCGCAGTTACCACAAATACTGCAGGGGTTCGGCATAGATAATTTTATTTTTACCCGAGGATTGAATGATACCCAGCAGAGTGAATTTTGGTGGCAGGCACCGGATGGAACAAAAGTATTAGCTATATTCCAACCAGGTGGTTATTGCAACGGCAGATGGTTAAGTATCGAAAACAAGGAGCATTTAGACCGATTCAAGCATGTATATCGTGTGCTTTCGGAAAAAGCAACTACTCAGAATCTTTTAGTAAATAATGGCTGCGACCATCTTCCACCGCAACCAGAACTACCTGAAGTACTAAAAGGATTCCGCAAAATATTTCCTGATGCAAAGTTTATGCATAGTACTTTTCAGGCATATATTGCACAGGTTAAAAAGGCAAAACCGAGATTAAAAACTATCTGTCAGGAACTACGGGGTAATAAAGAGCAATATTTATTATACGGAGTCCAATCGGCAAGGATGTATCTAAAGCAACGGAATGACCGCATCCAAGTTGAATTAACGCGATATGCAGAACCATTTTCTGCGTTTGCCTGGTTGCTCGGAGGTGAGTATCCGCAGGGAGCGTTATGGCGTGCATGGCGATATCTGATGCAGAATCATCCGCATGATTCGATATGCGGGTGCAGTATAGATGCGGTACATCAGCAAATGCTAACTCGATTCGACTGGGCACACGAATTAGCCAGCGAAATTAGTAATCGAGCGAAAATCAGTATTGCAGACCAGATTGATACCCACGATTTGGATAAAAAAGAAATTGCTTTCGTCATATTCAATCCACTCAATTGGGAACGAACAGAGGTGTTCCAGACAGAAATAAACTTTGAATTACCCGATATTGGCAAATATAAAGGGGTTCGAATATTAGATGAAACAAATACTGAGATTCCAGTCCAACTATCAAGTGTGAATCTTGATATTAAAACGTACCTACATCCGAAAAAACATCCGCATCAGCCGCGAGTATATAGTATGAAAGTTTCTATTCCAGTCGAAAGAATTCCTGCTTGCGGATATAAGACGTATCGTGCTATACCACTCATGGTCGATACTATCTTGCAAGGGAAACCACTTGCTCATAATAACATCCTCGAAAACGAATTTCTCCAAATAGAAGTTAATCCGAATGGTTCTTTAAATATTTGGCATAAAGAAACTGATACCGAATATAAAAATTGTCTGATTTATGAAGATGGAGCTGATGCTGGGGACGAATATAATTATTCGCCTCCACGGAAAGATACCATTATTACCACCGAATCCAGTTCACCGCAAATATCATTAGTTGATAATGGTCCATTAGCTGCTACAGTTAAAATTGACGGAGTATTACACCTACCTCAATCATTAACTGCGGATTTCCAAGAACGGGTATCGGAAACAGTTGCCTGTCCCCTCACAACGTATGTAACGTTAACTACAGGTTCACCACGCATAGATATCGTTACTGAATTTGAAAATAAAGCGAAAGACCATCGGCTTCGCGTTTTATTCCCAAGTGGGATCAAAACAAAATATTCGTTTGCTGAAGGACATTTTGATGTTGTCCAGCGAACAATCGGTCTACCGAACGATATCACTGCATATAAGATCGAGCATCCACCAACAACCCATCCGCAACTAGGATTTGTTGATGTTAACGATAGTAAAATTGGATTAGCAGTTATCAACCAAGGTTTGCCGGAATATGAAGTGAAAGATGACGCGAAACGAACAATAGCATTAACTTTGCTTCGTTGTGTTGGTTGGTTAGCCCATTGGGATTTATTAACTCGAGAACTGCCAGCAGGGCCGCATTTACCGACACCGGATGCGCAATGTTTAGGGAAACATCGGTTTAAATTCAGCATCCTGCCTCATTCGGGCAATTGGTTAGATGCAACAGTATATCGTCAAGCAGCACAGCATAATGTTGGGTTTAGTACCCTGCAAACTGATAGTCATCAAGGGCGGTTACCCAAATCAATGGGGTTTCTTTCTGTTGAGCCAAAAGAGTTGGTAGTTACTGCTATCAAGAAATCTGAAAAAGAAGATTTTGTTATAATTCGATTCTATAACATCGGAGAGAAAACGGTACAGGGAACAATTGGTTTCGGGAAGACAGTTACTCAGGTATACTTAGCCGAATTAAGCGAGAAACGACTTCAGAAGCTTGAGATAACGAATGGGAAATCGGTTGAACTCTCGGTTCCAAAGAAGAAGATTATCACACTTGCAGTACAATTTGCCCCATAAAGAATCAGTTAAGAGTAAGAGTTTAGAATTTTGAAGAATTCTATAGTTTCTTCTTTACTCTATCTCTTACTCTTGACCACTACCATTTAACAATTCATGTTGCTTATTATTACATCTCTTATCCTCGGAATGTTCATTGGCTACTTCCATTTACTATCTAACAAGGTGATGCGATTAACCAAGCCGGTCAGTTTAATCGGATTGTTCAGCTTAATTTTCCTGCTTGGTGTAAAAGTTGGAAATGAACCCCGAGTAACTCAACACTTAGGTGAAATTGGGGTTCAAGGGTTGGCTATTGCATCCAGTGTGGTTATAGGAACCTTGTTATTTGCAATCCCAATCGAACTCTGGTTGAGAAAAAAAATCATTGTTAGTACCTCTCTTTTTCCGTCGCCGAGGGAAAATAGAGAACTCCAGATAACCGGGCTGATACTATTCAGTATGGCATCGGGGATTATTGTCGGTTATAGTCGGATTTTACCACAGATGATGTTAACTCGATTAGATGATTTATCTTGGTGGTTATTAGCGTTTTTACTGTTATTAGTCGGCATAGATATGGGCATGACCGCTATATGGAAAAAAATCTCACAAATCGGATTGCATATCCTCATTTTGCCATTAGGAGTTATTGGTGGAACAATGCTCGGTGCGATAATGGTTGGAGTAATGCTCCAGATGCAAATGAATGAAGTTGCCAGCGTAGCCGGTGCATTTGGTTGGTACACATTATCAGCAATAGTTCTTGATAAACTGCATAGTCCGCAACTTGGTGCGTTAGCGTTTTTTGCTAATGTTCTTCGTGAGTTAATAGCTTTTATTTTTATTCCGGTTTTTGTTCGGTTACATCGCCCGATTTCCGGTATTGCTATCGGTGGAGCAACGACCATGGATACAACGTTAGTTCTAATAGACCGAGTTGCTGGTGCGGAATATGCAGCGCTTGCTTTCGTTCAGGGATTGGTACTTTCGGTTCTTGTACCTTTTCTTGTTCCCTTGCTAGTTAAAGGAGGAATTTAATTTACTAAATCCCAAATGTAATGACGTTAACCTACTTGGTGGTAAGCATGATAAAGCGTCCTGAATAGGTGAAGTTCAGGACGCTATCTATCCTCAATTAATCTGTTATTTAATTTCTACTTTAGCACCTTGCGCTTCAAGTTTCGTTTTGATTTCGTTAGCTTTTTCCTTAGAAACTTTTTCCGCTACAGGTTTCGGCGCTCCTTCAACCAGGTCTTTTGCTTCTTTCAGACCGAGGTTAGTTAGTGCGCGTACCTCTTTAATAACTTGAATCTTCTTATCTCCACCGGAAACGAGAATAACATCAAACTCAGTTTTTTCTTCTTCAGGAGCAACGGCTGCCGCACCGGCGGCTGGTCCTGCCATAACGGCGACTGGAGCTGCTGCCGATACACCGAATTCAGTTTCTAACTCTTTCACCAACTCTGCTAACTCTAAAACATTCATCTTTTTTATTGCTTCTTTAATTTCATCTTTCGTCATACTCTTTGTTTATCTCCTTTATTGTATTTTGTATTCTTAGTACTTGTTTATGCCGCTGATGCCGCGGTTTCTTTTTGTTTCTTAATTTGGGTTAAAACAGTAACCAATCCGCTAATTGGACCGTTTAGAACCCGCAAGAATCCAACAATTGGTGCTTGCATACTGGCAAAAACTTTGGCTAACAATTCTTCCCGACTCGGAAGGTCAGCGATAGCTAAAATTTCCTTTTGGGATAATTTCTTACCATCAAGTATTCCACCTTTAATCACTAGATTTGGATGGTCTTTCGCAAAAGTTTTTAATACTTTTGCTGATTGTGCCGGGTCTTGCGAGCTAAACGCTGTTGCTATTGGTCCGATAAAATACGGAATAAAATCCGGTTTTTTCATCTGTTCAAATGCTTTAACTTGCAAAGTATTTTTGATAACTTTGAATTCACAGCCAGCTTTCCGGAGTTGATTCCGTAACTGGGTTAGTTCTGCAACGGTTAACCCACGGTATTCCGTAAAATAGACACTCTTCGCCGTAGTATATTTTTCAATCAGTTGTTTAACAATTTCCTGCTTTTCAGGTCGAACCGCCATTTCATCACCTCCTTAAAACTTCAGTAACCTGAATGATAACGAATCAGTCAAATATTCCAATAAGGATTTATTTGCATCATTCGATATCATTCAGCGTATTCGAGCAAATAAAAAAACCCTGTCGAAGTAATAACCGAACAGGGTTAGCTATGACGTATCCCTACCACGATAGTCTGCGTAGGCTGAATTCTCATTTAATTCCCTTTTTCGGGAAACCGACGGTCTTCGACAGTAAATTTTTTTGTTAAATTTATTATTGCAATATATAATACTATACAATAACATAAATGTCAATTGTAGTAGCTTAAACGTCTTTCCGGATGTTTTGGCATAAACATTATAGCATTGGATATTAAGCTGGAATTAAGATTTTGATGTTTGACATTATTACACTTATCTATTGTTGGAACTATACACCATATGAGAGTTTTTCTCGGTAATGCTCCATGGCGGAAAGAAGGGTTTTATGGAGTTCGAGCAGGTTCACGATGGCCCCATTTTGAACGCTGCGGTTCTGGGTATATGCCGTTTCCATTTTTTCTTGCCTATGCAACCGCGGTGCTTGAACAAGCTGGAATTGAAGTGCTTCTTGTTGACGGAATAGCGGAAGAATTATCCGAAGAACAGTTTATTACTCGCATTGAACAATTTCAACCGCACCTTGTCGTTTTAGAAGTTTCTACCAGTAGTATTGATATTGATATTACCATCGCTAAAAAGATTAAACAAAAATTGCCAGCAACGAAACTAACCTTTTGCGGGCCGCATCTATATATGTATCAGCAGAATTTTCTGGAAGAACATCCCGAACTAGATTTTATTTTACAGGGAGAATATGAGTATACCTTACGAGAGCTGGTGCAACGGTTGCAGAATCAGCAGGAGCTAAGTTCGGTGCTGGGATTAATTTACCGGCAGAATGGAACGGTTATCGTTAATCCGCGTCGACCGGAAATCGAAAATCTTGATGAACTACCCTGGCCTTCCAGAAAAATGTTGCCTATGTATAAGTATTGTGATTTAGGGAATATACTTCCGTTACCGAGTGTACAGATGTGGGCGAGTCGCGGTTGTCCGTATCAATGTATCTTTTGTTCCTGGCCACAGATAATGTATGGCGGACATAAATATCGAGTTCGGAATCCGGTAGATGTCGTTAATGAAATGGAATGGTTAATTCAAGAGTATGGATTTAAATCCGTTTATTTTGATGATGATACGTTCAATCTCGGAAAGGAACGGATGCTCCGTATTGCAGATGAAATAAAAAAAAGGAATATGAAGGTTCCCTGGGCGATTATGGCGCGTGCGGATACAACCGATTTCGAAACTTTAAAAGCTATGCGAGATGCAGGAATGGTTGCGTTGAAATACGGGGTCGAATCTGGGGTACAAGAAATAGTCAATGCAAGTCAAAAGAATCTGGATTTAAATAAAGTAGCGGAAACCGTCAAACGAACCAAAGAATTAGGTATTAAAGTTCACCTAACTTTTTGTTTCGGACTGCCGGGTGAAACGAAAGAAACCATTAAACAGACTGTTGCGTATGCATTGCAGCTAGACCCGGATACGGTTCAATTTTCTATTGTCACACCATATCCGGGCAGTAAATATTTCGATATGCTTGACAAGCAGGGATATATCCTTAGCAAGAACTGGGAAGAATATGATGGATATCATCGAGCTGTAATTAGAACAGATAACCTAACCCAGCAGGATTTAGAAGATGCGGTTCAATATGCGAATCGCATGTGGGAACGGCATCGCATCAGGCGGACATTACGTCCAGAATATTTCTGGTCGAATATAAGAAAAGCAATTCGAGACCCGAAAAAAGCAATACAAAAAATCAAACAAGCGTTATAGAACTTTAGATTGTATCACGAGCAAAAAGATGCATTAAGTGTCGGCTAATATTCATTCATATGCTGAAAAAACGAAAATGTAAGGCTATACTATTACTTTTGCTCTTTTGTTTTTCTGGGATAATGTTTTTCCTCATAGGGTTATTCGGAAAGAAACGGATTATTCCTAAAAGCTAGCCGTAATCCATAATATGAATAGCACCGGTTACCGAGGGGAGTATTAACATAGGTTAGCAGCTTACATTTTCTAGTTAGGTTTTATTATTTGATATCCATTTGATATTCAGATTGCGACATTTAGCATTTCATTATGCATATCGTGATGCTGCAGCGGTTTGATATCTATACTGTTCCCGGAACGGTTCGGATGATAAATTTAGCGACCCAATTCGTCTCACAGGGACATCAGGTTACGTTATGTTATTATCCTGATTTCATGCGTCGAAAAGCCTACCCGCCGATTCGAAAAACCGACCCTGTGGGAATTGACATTATTCCGCTCGAACCTAGCAAATTAGCGTTATTTCGCAATATTCGAACCGTTTGCCGATTAGCAAAATCTGCAGATATAATTCATTTCCAAAAATGCTTTCCTGATGCGGCATTACCCGCACTATTCGCAGCATATCTCTACGATAAACCAGTTCATTATGACTGGGATGACCGCGAGTCAGCGCTTGCTACGGACTGGAGTCAATCGAAGTTAGTCAAATTCGCTTTAATCATATATGAATGGCTGATTCCGAAACTGGTTGATACGATAACCGTTTCAACGGAGATGATTCGGAATCTAGCGGTTCGCTATGGCATCAAATCGGATAGAATCTTCGCTGCGCCGGTCGGTGCGGATATCACACTATTTAATCCCGAAGTTGATGGCTCAAGAATAAAACAAAAATATAACTTAGGTTCACCTGTAATCATCTATCATGGTCAAATGGATTTAGGAACTTATGCTGACCAATTGGTGCATGCTGCACCGCTTGTTCTCGAGAAATTCCCTACCACGCAATTTCTTATTGTTGGCGGTGGAGATAAACTTCCACAATTAAAGCAATTGGCTGAGAAATTGCAGATCACCCCCCATATGATTTTTACTGATTATGTTCATCAGGAAGCAATCCCGGAATATATCGCTGCTGCGGATATTGCTGTAGCGTGTTTTGAAGATAACGAGATTACCCACGGGAAAAGTCCTTTAAAAATTGCGGAATATCTTGCGATGGGAAAGCCGATTGTTGCCAGTCGGGTAGGAGATATTCCGAACATGCTAGGTAATGCTGGAATATTAGTTAATCCTAATGATGTTAAAGCTTTATCTGGGGGAATCATTGAACTATTGAATAATCCTGATACGATGGCAGAATTAGGGAAACAAGCGCGGTTACGCGCAGAACAAATCTATAATTGGACAAAAATCGCTAACACTTTTTTATCCGCATACGAACTGGGAAGGAAAAAATACGAAGGACAAAGTACGAACCAATTTAGTACTTAGTACTTGGTATTGAGTACTGTTGTGGACGTTTCTCTATACATCCCTTGTTATAATGCAGAAAAATATATTGAACGGTGTCTTCAGAGTATTCTGCAGCAAACTTATTCGATTAAAACTATTTTAGTGGTTGACGATGGGTCAACGGATAATACTATTGATATCGTTGCACAATTCCCGCAGGTTAAGCTAATCCGGCATAAAGTGAATCGCGGACTTGCTGCCGCACGCAACACTGCTTGGCAGAATCTCGACTCGGAATATATCGCAAATCTAGATGCGGATTGTGTTGCTGAACCAGATTGGCTAGCAGCGCTTATGCAAAACTTTACTAACGAACCTATATCAAATACTGTCAATTCTTCGTCTGTCTCCGCAAAACTTGCTGGAGTGGGAGGAAAACTCGTTGAATTGAATACCCATGGGATTGCGAACCGGTGGCGAATTGCGCATATGTCCCAGCATTGGGGTGACGCCCGTATTCATAATCCAAAATGGTTGTATGGGAGCAACAGTGTTTATCGGAGAACCGCGTTACTTGCGGTCAATGGATATCGAGAAAATTATCGGACGAATTATGAAGATTTAGATTTATCGCAACGTCTCTATCAACACGGCTATTCATTGATTTATGACCCTCGCGCTAAAGTAACCCATTTGCGGGATGATTCAATTCGGTCTATTCTATATACACGATGGCGATGGACCGCAGTAGATTTAGACCCGCCTGTAACCGGGAGAAAGTTAATTCGTAGTTTAGGTAGGAATATCGCTCGTGGACTCGTTTACTGTTATCGCGATACCAAAAGAAGCGGAATAAGTTCATTATTATTGTTAGATTTAGCTTTAGGGATATATTCCTGTTATCTCGATATTAAAAGTTACTTCGGTAAACAGGGTAAATGAGTTAATTGCATTGCATACAGTATTTTTTTGACGGTTGGATTGGGAATTTCATTCTATGCGTTCTGTTTGTCATTTATTCGATTTGAATATCGATAAAATTACTACCCAGGAAGTTCTGCAAAAATTAGAAGAGTTTATCGCCTCGAGAAAACCACACTTGATATCGTATCTGAACGCGCATTGTGTTAATCGAACCTTCACCGATGAAGAATATCGACAAATAATATTAAATTCTGATATCTGCTATGCAGATGGAATGGCATTAGTTTGGGTTTCTCATTTAACGAATGACCCATTACCAGAACGAGTTAATGCAGGTGATTTTTTACCCGATTTATGTAAGCTCTGTGAATTGAAACAATATAAACTCTATTTTCTCGGGTCAGAACCTGGCGTAGCTGAAGCTGCAGCACAGCAATTAAAAAAACAGTTTCCGAATCTTAAGATAGTCGGAACCTATCACGGCTACTTTACAGAATCGGAAGAACAGAGTATCATAGCTGATATAAAAAATAAACAACCGGATATTTTACTAGTCGGATTCGGGGTGCCACGTCAGGAGAAATGGCTAGCGAAACATTATCGGGAATTGAATGTTCCGGTCGCTTGGGGGGTTGGTGCATTATTGGAATATTATGCACTGAAAACCCCGCGTGCTCCGCGGTGGATGCGACAATCTGGGTTAGAATGGTTATATCGGTTATATCTCGAACCGCGACGGATGTGGCGCCGATATCTCGTTGGAAATATGGTATTTATTATGCATGTTCTAATGTTAGTTCTGGTTGATATTCTTTCCGTAGCTATTTCCTGGATTTCAGCATATTGGATTCGAGAATATTTAGCGGAACTGTTCGGCAAACATCTCAATCCATTCATCTATTATCTCTACGCATTACCATTAATCATTGGGCTCTGGATTATCATTAGTGCTTGGTATGGATTATATCAGAAACATAAAGTCGGTGCAGAATTTCATGAATTTTTGGCTATCGCAAAAGCATCGTTACTCGTTCTGCTCATTTCGATGGCAATCGCATTTATGATTAAGGAATGGGATCTCGCGCGGTCGGTTGTTCTCTTATCCGGTATCATCAATTTTTTCCTGTTATTGATAACGAGAAAAATCAACCAGAAATTTAATGGGAAAAATATATAGGTTTGGGTTACCATAGGTTAAATTATACCATCGAGCAATAAATCAGATGAGTTCTTTTAGGAAACTTCTGCCAGCAAGGTTAGTCTTCAATTGGAAAATTTCCGCTATTGTTCCAGCAATATCAGCGAAGGATGCGCGCGTGCCAAGGTTAACGTTTCCTTTTAGCGACGGGCTATAGACCAAAAGCGGTGAATATTCGCGGGAATGGTCGGTGCTAGGAGTAGTCGGGTCATTACCATGGTCAGCAACGAGAAATAGGATATCCGTTGGTTGCATTGCATGCATTATTTCCGGAAGTTTCTTATCTACTTCAATCAATCCATGATAGAATCCGGCGCAATCGTTCCGATGTCCCCAGAGCATATCGAAATCAACCAGATTAACCAAAATGAGCCCTGAGAACGATTGATGGATAACCGCAAGCGTAGTTTCAATACATTCCGTATTACCATGCGCATGGATTGAGTTCGTTAACCCTTGATTTGCAAATATATCTTCGATTTTTCCGATGCCAAACACTGTATATCCTGCTTCTTTTAAATAATCTAACATTGTCGGTTGCGGTGGCGGAAGAGAAAAATCTTTTCGTCGTTCAGTGCGATAAAATTTCCCCGGTTCACCAAGAAATGGACGGGCAATAACTCGCGCTACCCCATGCTCTCCTTGGAGAATCTGCCGCGCAATTGTACATATTCGATATTGCTCTTCAATCGGAATGATTTTTTCATGTGCAGCGATTTGGAATACGCTATCCGCAGAAGTATAAACGATAGGATACCCGGTTTTGAGATGTTCTTCACCGAGACGCAAGATAATTTCAGTTCCGGAAGCAGGAACATTCCCGAGGATACCGTGTATCCCAGTTTCAGATATAAATTGGTCGATAATTTCTTTCGGGAATCCTTGCGGATACACGGGAAACGGTTTGGTAGAAATAATCCCAGCAAGTTCCCAATGGCCAACCGTAGTATCTTTCCCCGCAGAGCGTTCTGCCATTTTGCCATAACTCGCTAGCGCAGGATTAGCCGGTTCAACTCCTAATATAGGAGCGATATTGCCTAATCCGAGTTTCTGGAAATTCGGGAGCTGCAATCCACCGACAGCTTTTGCGAGATTACCCAGCGTATTACTCCCTTGGTCATTAAATCGAACTGCATCAGGAAGTTCGCCGATTCCAACACCATCTAAGACAATTAATATAACCCGAGTTAACAGCATAGACGAAATATCAAAACAAAGCTACATGGTTAATCATTTTATATTCCCTTAGCATTCAGTCCAGCTTTTGCAGGTATGATATCGTTACGAAGGTGAGAATTAGCATTTGATATTTTTAATTATCCCAATAATAAGTTTACTTAACGTGCCTGATATCCGGTTCGCAACTTTAAGTACTTCCGTATGCGATAACGGCTGGCTATATTTCCCATGCCAGACATCAGTTATCGCTACAACCCCGAGCACCTGCAGTCCGATTTGATTTGCGACAATACATTCTGGAACGGTTGACATTCCGATAGCATCAGTTCCGATTTTGCGAAGCCATTTCAATTCTGCGTTCGTTTCATAGTTTGGACCACTAACCGCGGTATATACCCCTTGATGCAATGTAATGTTGAGTTTTTTTGCCGTTGCTCGCGCTAATGTAATTAATTCCGAATTATATGGTTCCGACATATCTGGAAATCGCGGTCCGAACGCCGGGTCATTGAGTCCGATGAGTGGATTATCTCCTATCAGGTTGATATGGTCAGTTATCAGCATTAAGTCGCCAGGGTGATGGTTCGGATTTAATCCACCAGCTGCACAGGTTAATATCAACGTTTTAATTCCAATCGCTTTAAGAACGCGAATCGGAAAGGTTATCTGGGCAAGCGTATATCCTTCATAAAAATGCCAGCGCCCCTGTAGAACTAGTAGGGGTGTTCGATGGAGCTCACCGGCAATAAGCTGACCGCTATGTCCAGGAACAGTTGAAACCGGGAAATACGGTACCGTTTTATAAGGAATAATTTTCTTATTCTTGATAGCGGTAGTAATGGATTCACCTAATCCCGAGCCGAGAACAATCGCTATTTTGGGAGTTGGTTTAATCCGTTTCTTTACATATCGGGCGCTAGATTCAATTTGTTGAATTGTAATACGTGGATTCATTATTTCCCCTTTAATTTAGCATAAAGTTCTAGGTCGGTTATTCCATCAATTTCAATGACTTTTATTCGGGATTGGGTTCCGGTGACAATCCGAATTCTAGATTTCGGAATATCGAGTTTTTTCGCTAAGCAAGCGATTAACGCTCCATTCGCTTGATTATCAACCGGCGGTGCCGTAACCCGAACCCATACCATACCTTCTTTAACTCCGATAATTTCATTGTTCCGTGCTCGCGGCTGTAATTTCACTGTTAATTTCATTCTATATTGTAGGGTATCACTGGGGTTGAGTGGGTATTGCTTTGAGCAATACCCACTCAACCCCCCAAAATTCACTTAGAAATATAGCACCGAACGAGCTTCGACCGAGTTCCGATATGCATCGGAATAAACTTCAGCTCAGAGTTCTAACCTTGTAGGGTTAGCCATTTTTTATACTAAAAGCATTATACCTCTTCAGCTCAAATCAGATAGAGACTAAGTAAACGGCGGTTGACGAAGTCCTTCTTCAGTAATCCAGCCGGTGATTAATGCAGCTGGCGTAACATCGAACGCAGGATTATATACCTTAACATTGTTCGGTGCAATTCGTCGGTTTCCCCATTGCGTGATTTCTTCCGGAGCACGTTCTTCAATCGGGATGTATTCACCATCCGGAATATTGTTATCTATGGTCGAAGTCGGCGCAACAATGTAAAATGGTATCCCATGGTATTTCGCTAATACCGCTAGGTTATAAGTTCCAATTTTATTAGCGGTATCACCGTTGCGCGCAATACGGTCAGCACCAACAAAAATATAATCAATTAGTTTTTTCCGCATTAACGATGCAGCCATATTATCGCAAATTAAGGTTACATCAATTCCCGCTCGCATTAATTCCCAGCAGGTTAATCGCGCACCTTGCAGGAGTGGTCGGGTTTCATCGGCATATACTTTGATAATTTTCCCTTGTTCCACCGCACGATAGATGACCGCTAATGCGGTACCATATTCTGCGGTCGCTAATGCGCCAGCATTGCAATGGGTTAATATCGTGCATTCTTGCGGAAGTAATTGGGCGCCGAAATCACCCATCTGCTGGGAAGCACGTTTCTCATCTTCAAGAATCATTTTCGCTTCGGTTAAAAGTGCGATTTTAATATCTGCAACTTCCATATTTTTATTCTGCTCAATAACCTGCTGCATACGATTCAATGCGTTGAAAAGGTTAACTGCGGTCGGTCGAGCGAGTCGAAGATAATGGATAACCTGTTCCGCTTCTTGCCGGAATGAGCGATAGTCAGTAGTTTGCGAATGGAATAATCCGAGTACGACCCCAAACGCCGCGGCAATTCCGATAGCTGGTGCGCCACGGACTCGCATCTGCTGAATCGCTTCAAACACTTCTTCTTTCGTTTGGCATTCAATATACCCTTCAACTTCTGGGAGCATCGTCTGGTCAATTAACCGCAGTTTATTGTCAATCCATTCTAATGTTTTTATTGCCATACTTCAACTCCGAATTGTACCCATTACGGTGGTACCGTCGGGAGGGTTACCGTAACGGTCGTTCCTTTCCCGACTTCTGAACTTATCGTAATCGTTCCATCAATATCATTAATAATCCGTTTAGCGATTGGCAGACCGAGACCGGAACCATCTTCTTTCGTAGTATAAAAAATATCGAATACTTTTGCGAGATTTTTCGGTTGTATACCGATTCCTGTATCCTGAATGATAACTTGGATTGGATTCAACTCCGAGTTAACCGCAGTAGTCTTAATCGTTAGCGTTCCACCGGTTGGCATTGCTTCGATTGCGTTCAGAATTAGATTTAGAAATGCGGATTTGATGAGTTTATCGTCAGCGCGAATGGACGGTAGTCCTGACTGCAATTCGGAGATAATTTCGATCTGTTTAGCTTTCGCGGTTGGCATGATAAACTCAATCAAATTACGGAGCAGCTGATTGATATCGAGAGAAATTAATTCTTTATGAGCGGTTTTTGCAAAACGTAGGAAGTTCGATAGTAGATGTTCAAGCCGTTCGATTTCATGTCGCGATATTTCTATTCGTTGGCAAAATTTATTGCAATCGATTATTTGCGAAATTAATCCCAAGTCTAAATTGGTTGATTTGAGACGTTTTATATCTTCTTCAAGCAGCTGCAAATTTATCGAAATGGTATTGAGTGGATTCCGCAACTCATGCGCTAGTTTGCTCGACATCTGCCCTAGATATGCGAGTTTTTCTGTTTCTCGTAATTTTCCTTCAAGTTCTGTAGTATCCGGTGCCATAGTTGAATGTTGCAATTGTTAACTATTTGGATTGTGTTTGTTATGTTCTGCGGTTGCTACTGTGATGTAGTCAACAATCCCGACAATTAATTCTCGAATCGGAGCGCGGGGATATCCGAATACTTCTGCCGCAGTTCCCGGACCAGCACTGATGATAACAGTATCCCCTTCTCCTGCGCCGACATAGTCAATCGCAATCGTAATTCTTCCAGTGGGTAGGTTATTCGGGGTTAGCGGTTGGATAAGCAACATTTTTCGGTCAAGATACGCTGGATGTTTAATGGTTGAAATGACTTTCCCGATGACTTTCGCTAAATACATTATCGATAATCCTGAATACCAAATGACCTATACACTATTTTTTATTTTAAGATACGTAATGTCTATGATAAAACAATCCTGATGCTGAATAGTTTCAGTCGAACAATCATATAGGGTCGATGCCATTTATATTCGCAATGCTTTAGCGGAAATATCCTCGATACAGCGGAAGATACCCTCGACTAAACGCCGAGTCGAAACCGCAAAGTTTGATAGCCCAACCCCTTCATTATAAAATTTAATAGGACACCGGCAATTTAAAACCGAAAACCCTTTACAAATTGTATCATTCCTGTATATTATACAATAACAATTTCAATTTCCGAAATTGATTCTTTGCTAGAGACACGTTGAATATATGGCACAAGAACGAATTCTCGTTGCCGATGATGAACAAACCGTAGGCGAACTTATTGCGGATGCACTTGAGCCGGATGGATATAATATTACTCAGGTTGCATCGGTTGCGGATGCGATACAATCGTTATGTGCAAAACGGTATGCGCTGGTGATAACCGATATTAAGTTTCCTGACGGCAATGGGATGGATATCGCTCGGCATGCGAAAAAACTCGACCCGGATACAGAAATAATTATTATTACCGCCTACGCTTCCATCAATACAGCGATTGATGCGGTTACCTTGAATGTGTTTGATTATATTCAAAAACCGTTTTCGGTAGACCGAATTCGACTAACAGTCCGCAATGCGATAACAAAACGCGCATTAGCTATTAACAACCGCCAGTTAATTCATGATTTGGAACAACAGCAACGGATTTTAGAAGAGAAAATCGAACAAGCTACCCGTGAGCTGAAAATCGCAAATGAAAATTTATCGAAACTAGCGATTACTGACGATTTAACCCAACTCTATAATCATCGGTATCTACAGGAGCGACTTGATGAAGAAGTGAAAAAAGCGATTCGGTATGATTTGCCGCTGTCCTTGATTATGATTGATTTTGACCAATTCAAGGATTATAATGATACCTATGGCCATCAGCAAGGGGATATCTTACTGAAGCAAATTGCGAGGTTACTTTCCGAAAATGTGCGAGAAGTAGATTTAGTTGCACGATATGGCGGCGATGAGTTTGCCATCGTGCTTCCCCAAACGAACGGCACCGCTGCGGTTGTGGTTGCCGAAAAACTACGGCATTTGATTGATACCACCCAATTTCCAACTAATGAACCCGGAAAAACATTTCATTTAACCATTAGTGTCGGAGTAGCAAATATTCCTACCCATGCCAGAACAACAGATGAACTGAATCGGCAAGCGGATACCGCATTGTATAAAGCGAAAAAGGATGGGAAAAATAAAGTCTGTTTACCACCAGAGAACATAGTTAAATAGGTTCAATAGGTTACAAGGTTACATAAATATATATCGTTTTTCCTTTCTATCAGATTGTGGTAAATCGTTCATACCGAAATTATCAAATCATCGTCCAATTCTGTTCTCGTCATAAAGTATTTACTCAATTATCCGCTGAAAAACAAAACCAATTTATCCAGCAGGCGCTAGAATGCGGTAGAAAAATTGCATGCACAATGCAACAAAATTATCCGAATGTTCCGTTAGAAAAACTTGCTAATCAATTGGGGGTCATAGTGCACTATAATTATGAAACAAGTCGGCTCGGAACTCTGCGAATCTATGCAAAATATTCCGGCAATCCCCCGACGATAACCATTTACCGAAAAGCTATCCAGCAGTTAGCAGAAAAAAACAACCATGAAATTGCTGTTACCCAACTTGAACAAATCGCACTGGCTCATGAACTATATCACCATCTAAACTTATATAAGGTTCACGGTATACCATACGGTTTACAGAGTAAAGAACAAAGAGAAAAACTACCACGATTATTTGATGAACTTGCAGCGCAAAGTTTTACGCAACATTATTTAGGATTAGCGTTTTTCCCATGCATGCTTGATTTTACAGAATAGAACGCTAACCGCTAAGTTCACAGGAGTTGGCAAAGGAGGCACTTAGCATATGATATTATTTTCTAGCGGTCAGAAGTGGTATGACTTTAGGTTGATTGCCCATTTGGCATTAATATATGAATATAAATATCATACAGAAAATAGGTACAACTATTGTTATTGGTATATTAATAGTTTATTTTCTCTTTTTTCTCTACCATTGCATCATGTATATCATCTATCCCTATGATTTGGATAATGAAGAAGGATTTATCTTAAATCAAACCAAATTACTCGCTCAAGGGAAAACTATTTATCCGACGTTGAACGATTATCCTTATACCGTCGGGAATTATCCACCGGTATTCCAGTTGGTCTGCGTGCCACTAACCTGGATTTTTGGGAATAGCCATGCCATTGGCCGAACTTTATCAGTTCTCTCTACACTCCTAATCGGATTGATAGTATTTCTCATCGTTAAGAGGATAACCAATACGAATACCCCAGCATTCATCGCCGCATTGTTTCCATTTGCTACCCATTATTTCTATCGTTGGGCAGCGTATAACCGGGTAGATATGCTCGCGCTGTTCTTCTCTCTGCTTGGAATATATCTTATTTGGCGTATATTCGAAATTCACAATTCGAAATCAAAAATATCAGGTGTTTTAATCCCTTGTATATTGTTCATTCTCGCTTTTTATACCAAGCAGAGTATGGTAGCAGCTCCGGTTGCCGCCGCAATATATCTTTTTATGAAAGATAAGAAACAAGCTAGGATGTTAGTTTTCGTATATCTCGTAGGAATAATCATTGTTTTTCTGGTTGGAAACACGATTACCAGCGGAGAGTTTTATCAGCATTTGGTTGTATATAATATGAATCCATTTTCGTGGTTTACCGTCTGGCTCTATGCAAAAAACCTTATTTATTTCTATCCGATATTTCTGATGTTAGTTTTATTTGCACTATTTGCACTAGGTAGGGAAAAAATCAATATCCTCTTTTCGCTCTATTTTTCCTTTTCGGTCATAGTCGCGTTAAGTTGTGGAAAGGTCGGGTCAGCGGTGAATTATTTATTAGAACTTATCGCTGCGAGTAGTATCCTCTTTGGGATTAGTATAAATAAATTTCGGATTTCCAAACCAATGGTAATCAATGTTTTGCTTATAGTACAATTGGTTTGGATATACCATATCCCCTATAAATTCGAATATGGAGAAACGCCGACTAAAAAAGATTGGTTCTATGCTCGGGAAACCGAAAAATATATTCAGCAGACGATGGGGATGATTGTAAGTGATGATGCGGCGATGTTGGTTCGTAATTACCGACCAGTATTATTTCAGCCGTTTATCATGAGCACGCTCGCCCGCCAGAAATTATGGGACCAAACGCCTGTCGTCAATGATTTGAACCAGCAGAAGTTTGACCTGATTATCCTCTATTTCGATGTTAACCGCAATCCGGATTTAGAACGATATACGGAAGAAATGATTAACGCGATTCGAACCAACTATCATTTAGTTGACCATCTCGGGAAATATTGGGTGTATAGTAGGGATTCGAAATTATGAATCCTGATTTTACATACGTTAAAGATTAAATATATTTAACTTGTATTATGCTCTAGTAGGAATAATTCAACTCAACGAATTGTTTCAAATTGTCAGAATTATGCTAAAGATATTTTTCGCAAATTCGCATAAAGAGGTAGATTTATGCGAACTCAAACAAAAAGAATTACCATCCAGCATCGTGTAGACCAGGAATTTTATTTAAAATTTCGATTATTTAATATTTTGTTAGACTTCTGATTCTAATCATAAACAGTTGACGAATTTAGCGATTTCTATATACAATAATCACCTAAACTATAGTCAAACCATGTATTATTGGAGGGAAAACTTATGAATAAACTATGTATATCAGATATTGAGCTTAAAGGGAAACGCGTTTTAGTTCGGGTAGATTTCAATGTTCCGCAGGATGAACAAGGAAATATCACGGATGATACTCGGATTCGTGCATCGTTGCCAACTATTCAATATATCATCGAAAAAGGCGGGAAAGCGATTCTGATGTCGCATCTCGGTCGGCCGAAAGGGAAAGTAGATGAAAAATATCGGTTAACTCCGATTGGGAAACGGTTAAGTGAGTTGCTCGGGAAACCGGTGATAAAACTAGATGACTGTATTGGACCGCAAGTTGAATCTGTGGTGAACGCGATGAAAGAAGGCGAGGTCGTGTTACTTGAAAACGTCCGGTTCTATGCAGAAGAAGAGAAAAATGACCCGGAATTTGCTCGGAAACTAGCGAAACTCGGCGATGTCTATGTCAACGATGCGTTCGGGTCAGCGCATCGCGCGCATGCTTCAACTGAAGGAGTCGCTAAATATATCCAGCCGGCAGTAGCGGGTTTCCTGATGAAAAAAGAAATTGATTATCTTGGAAAAGCGTTAGAAAATCCGGCACGTCCATTCCTTGCTATACTCGGTGGCGCGAAAGTTTCAACGAAAATCGGGGTTATTAAAAATCTGCTTAATAAAGTTGACAGCCTGATTATCGGTGGCGGGATGGCGTATACGTTCCTAAAAGCGCAAGGGGGAAGTATTGGCAAATCGCTCATTGAAGAAGACCAGATTCCGTTAGCGAAAGAGATTCTTGCGAAAGCGAATGAAAAAGGTATTCCGTTACTGCTGCCGATAGACCATATTATAGCTGATAACTTTGCGCCGGATGCGAATGTGCAAACTGTGGTTCAAGGCAAGATTCCTGAAGGATGGATGGGAATGGATATCGGTCCGGCAACCATCGAGAAGTTTGCTAGTGAAATTAAGAAAGCGAAAACGATTGTCTGGAATGGTCCGCTCGGTGTGTTTGAAATGGAACCGTTTGCTAAAGGAACCAATGCGATAGCGAAACTCGTTGGTGAATCCGGTGCGGTAACTATCATCGGTGGTGGTGATTCAATTGCAGCGCTCGAAAAAGCAGGGTATATCGATAAAATGAGCCATGTTTCTACCGGAGGCGGTGCGTCGTTAGAGTTTTTGGAAGGAATCGAATTACCAGGCGTGGCAGCGTTAACGAACAAATAATAACAGATTCAGACGGGCATAAAATAGCCAGCGGATTTAAATGGATGCTATGCAAGAGCAAAGTCCGAAATTCGGACTTTGCTCTTTTTATTATCTATTACCTGCTTCGAGGTCAGATGCCATAAGTTAGAGGTCAGAGAACCGCTAGTAGCTAAAACATTCCCGAAGCCTTCCTGAACATAAGAAACCATATCAATCAGTTTAAATGGCAAAGTTAGCAGTGTGCAAATTTTCGTTTTGAAATTCCCGACTTTGTCGGGGTAAAACTAAATGTTTACCCCGTTTAACGGGGCTAAATTTGAAATGAATCCGTTCGTATCACCCGTTTCTCAAGCGCACAATAAATGCATGGGAAATTTCATATTCTATGCTGCAGTTGTACTAAAAACTTAAGAAACTGCCATACTTTATGCCAAAAAATAAAGCCTACAGTATAACTTACAATAAATATTACGATTGTAATTATGACAAATTGTTTATATTTTTTGCTGCTCTTAATGCTTCTTATTCTGCCTTCTTGACGAGCAACCTTGATAAGATAAATCATAGATATATTAATAATCAACATCCCAATGTCCATTCCAAAACTATTCCAGGTATTCCACCGAGCCCTGCCATCCCAATAACCCACCAGCATTGTATGTATTATTACGAAGAAAAAGTAAAACCAAAATATAAATTTTAAAATATAATCACTAATTACCTTTTTAAGTTTCTGCATAAAGTTTACTTGCCAAGAAGAAAGCGTAGGCACCACCGCACTAATCGGTATCGCTAAAATATTGGGGTTAATAATTCCGTAACCTGCTCCTCTTATATATAGACGGGAATAGACCATATAAAACCCTACAAAAAAATGCGAAAAAAATTGATTTTGATTATATTTCACTACTGTCCAAAAAAATTTAACTGACTTATTGTAAAGACTATCTTTCTATAGAGGTAAATAGTTTGAAACAAAACCGCACCCTTTATCATACCATAACGCAGGACACATCGTAGTGTAGTGAACCACAATTTTACCGCAAGTGTATGGTACCACAATCGAGCTGAAACACTGGGCGAGTTAGTTCGATAGTGAATAGCCTGGAATTTCGATATCCATTGGGATACTCCGCTTAAAACGAAAAATCCTGCTGCAAGTGAGTATCGGTTCTAATTCAAACTTCGGGTTAATTTGATAGTAAAGAAATAAGCTCTTGGAATTTTTGAGGTAACGGAGCAGTAAATTCGAGGTATGTTTTGGTTATCGGATGGTTAAATCCGAGCGTTTGTGCGTGGAGTGCGATTCCGTTCAGTTGTTTAACCGCTGATTCTAGGTTGGCTGGAAGTTTTCTGGTTTTTTTGCTCCCATAGGTTGTATCGCCAACAATTGGATGTCCGACGTAAGATAAATGGACTCGAATCTGATGTGTTCTGCCGGTAGTTAATTTGCATTCAACTAAGGTAAATCCAGAATAAAAATATTGGATAACGTTATAATAGGTGCCTGCAATTCTTCCGCCCTGAGTTACAACCGCCATTTTTTTCCGGTTTTTTGGATGCCGACCGATTTTGGTCTCGATATATCCTTCATTCGGTTCTACTTTCCCATAAACTAACGCTAAATATTTTCGGGTTATACTACGTTCTTTCAACTGTGCAGATAATATCTGATGCGCAAAATCGGTTTTAGCGACCATGAGTAAACCGGAAGTCCCTTTATCCAATCGATGAACAATTCCCGGTCGCTGGATTCCGCCGATGCCGGATAAACCTTTGCAATGCGCTAACAACGCGTTAACCAACGTTCCTTTTTTAACTCCAGCTGCTGGATGAACAACCATCCCCGCCGGTTTATTGATAACGATAACTTGTTCATCTTCATAATAGATATCAAGCGGAATTTGTTCTGATTCAATCGTTAATGGTTCCGGTTCAGGAATTATAATGTCAATACAATCGTTAGTCCGGAGTTGATAACTCGGTTTAACTGTTTTCCCGTTAACTTTGATTAATCCTTGGGCCAACAGGGATTGAATGCGTGCTCTTGATAGTCCTAGTTCAGGTTGTTTAGCTAAAAAAAGGTCTATCCGAATTTTGGGTGCGGTAGAATCAATTGTTAAGGTAATCTTTTTTGCCAATGTTATTTCCCTACCGGTTAACTCTAGCGTAGCAGATTGATTCATTTCGTAGATATCCCTCAAATTTTACAATAGGGAATATCCATTTTTTGTTTCCAGCCTTGCGGGATCAAGAGATTCGGGATTCACTCCCAACGTGGTTTAGGTACCAGTTACCCCGAACTGAAGCTCATAGGGATTTATTCTATTGAACTGAGTTCCCACTAGCTTGATAATATCGGACTTTAGCCCATACATTTTGAGATTAGGTGGAGTCAATAAAGTAAGCCGCTACTTTTGGTATACTTCTGGTTTGAGAACACAAACATACGGTAGATTTCGATAGAATTCACCGTAATCAAGACCATATCCAACAACAAATTCATTCGGAATATTGAATCCGATATAATCGAGATGAATATTTATCTCACGTGGAGCAAGTTTGTTTAAGAGAACGCAGGTTTTTACGCTTGCTGGATTTCGGAGTTTGATATGTTCAAGGATATAGTATATTGTTCTTCCGGTATCGAAGATATCTTCGATAATCAGAACGTGCTGATTAGCTACATCTTGTTTTAAATCCATGACGAGTTTAACCGATCCGGAAGAATGCGTTTTTTTCCCATAGCTGCTGACCGTCATTAAATCGAAAGTACAAGGGATTGTGATACAACGGAGTAAATCAGATAAAAATATAATCGACCCTTTAAGTACCGAGATTAACAACGGATTTTTCCCGACATAATCTTGTGAAATTTGGGCACCGAGCTCTTTAATTCGCGTTTGCAGCTGTTCTTCGGTTAATAATATTTTTTCTATATCAGAATACATATATCCACAAGCTTAATTTTTCGAGCATGTTCTCTAAGGTAATAATGTCAAATTTCAAATTCCAGATCATATATGATTGTTTTGACATGGGTCATTTATTAGCATGGGGATTTAGGCATTTGGTATTGTACTGTTCACAACCGAGATTTCTTATTGCGTTCCTTTCACGATTGCAATACTTGCGCTAGTGCCCAGTCGGGTTGCACCAGCTTGTACCATTTGTTCTGCGGTAGCTAAATCCCGAATCCCGCCGGAGGCTTTAACGCCCATTTCCGGACCGACCGCTTTTCGCATCAGCGCGACATCTTTAACCGTAGCACCGCCGGAAGAGAACCCTGTCGAAGTTTTAACGAAATCCGCTCCAGCCGCTTTCGCCAGAATTGAAGCGGTAACTTTCTCCTCATCAGAGAGCAGCGCAGTTTCGATAATAACTTTTAGGATTCGTCCTTGACAAGCTTGTTTAACCGCGCGGATATCTTCTTCAACTTCTTTCAGCCGACCTCCTTTAAGCAACCCGATATTAATCACCATATCGATTTCATCGGCACCGTCAATTATCGCTTGCAAGGTCTCGCAGACTTTAGCAGTGGTTGACGTGGCGCCTAACGGAAACCCTACCACTGTGCAAACTTTAACCGGACTCCCTTGTAATTGCGATTTAGCTAATTTAACATACGTCGGATTTACACAAACCGTAGCAAACCCAAACTGTTTCGCTTCTTGGCAGAGTTGAATAATTTCATCCGGAGTTGCTGTTGGTTTTAGTAGGGTATGGTCAATCAACCGTGCGATGGTGGCAGGAACCTGCGCGATATGCGGTGCAGAACTGATTCGAGCTACCCCGGCGTGAACGAATTCTTGCACCGCATCAGTTCGTTTAGTTGCGCAATGGCCGCAATCCGAACAGGAAGCCGGATCGTTGCTGCAACCAAGTGCGGTTGTGGGACGTTGGAGTTGATGAATCGAGTCTTTAGCCGATTGCAGACGCGCCAGAACGTTTCTGGTTATAGCAGTAACCAATTCGTTTATCTGTTGTTCATTCATAGTTCCTTATTTCAGTCCATCTATCGTGCTGACGTTATGCTGAAGTAACAACTTACCCCTAAAGGATGATAAACCCTGATTTTCCAGCGAAGAGTTCGCAGAGTCTGCTGAGAAACCAATTAGTTCTGTTTGTTACCTCTACCAGTTGTACCACCTCGGCATTCTCCGCAGTGAAATGATGTTTTTTCATTCAGCCGCCCCAAGGACGGGACTATTTCGTTTTGCTCGAACTAAATTTCCCAACATTGCATACTGGGCTAAACTAAGCGCAATCGCCCTTTGCAGGGCTTGTTGTTTATCCCGAATGGATAAGTGATTTAGCGCAGCCGTTTATGGCTGTGTTATGATGAACCGCCGTTTCGCTAGTCCCGCTAATGGCGAATAAACTTTCTGCATAGCCACAAGTTGTAACGTTCTACAGGCTTTGCGTTTTTTTTGTAGGTTGTTCTGGTAAATATTTATCAATAAGCAACGCTAGTTTTTTCCTGATTGCGGGAGTAATCCGTTTCGGGTCGGTTATAATTGCATACTGTAACGCCGTTGCACAATGACAATTCCGTTCTTTCGGCAGCATGGGAATAATATTGCGAATCATATTTTTTGCCGTTTCTACATTAGCTAACAGATTCTGAATCACCATTTCAACAGAAACAGTTTCTTCCGTCTGATGCCAGCAATCATAATCAGTAACCAAAGCTATTGCAGCATAACATATTTCTGCTTCCCGCGCTAATTTCGCTTCAGGAAGCACGGTCATCCCGATAATATCCATCCCCCATTGACGATATAAGTTCGATTCCGCTTTTGTCGAGAATGCCGGTCCTTCCATACAAATCCAAGTTCCCTGCGGATGGACAGTTTTATTGAGATTTTGTCCGGATTGAATAAGCCATTTCGATAAATCCGGACAGAACGGGTCAGAAAATTGAATATGAGCAACAATTCCATTCCCAAAAAAAGTTGAATGTATTCGATGCCGAGTTCGGTCAACGAGTTGGTCGGGAATAACCACATCGAGCGGTTTATAATCTTCTCGCAAACTACCTACCGCACTCACGGAAATAATCCGTTCTACTCCCAGTTTCTTTAACGCATAAATATTCGCCCGGGAATTCAGTTCCGTTGGCATAATCCGATGTCCGCGACCATGCCGAGGTAAAAATGCTATCCGCATCCCTGCTAAAGTGCCTATCATAATTGTATCAGATGGATTACCGAACGGAGTTTTCAGTTTCACTTCCTTCAGCTCCGTTAGTCCTTCCATCTGATATAATCCACTACCACCAATTACGGCTAAATTAACTTTTTCCATAGGAGTAAAAATCTATTCTAAATATCGAATGTCGCAACAATAAAAGACATGCCAAAAACCAAAATATACATACTCTACTTCAAAACTTACCAGTATCGTTGTCGGCTTTTCCGTTTTTTACGTTTTATAGTTATCTTTTTGTTTCGATATTCGATATTTCGAATTTATTTTAATAATTCTGGTTTATAAAGAACTTTCTCTAGTTCTTTTACTTTCTCCAATCGTTTGATATATCGACCACCGAGAAATTCAGTAGTCAGCCATTGTTTAACTAATATTTTCGCTAAACCTTTACCGGTCATATACCCGCCAAGACAGAGGATATTTGCATCAGCATGTTCTCGACTCATTTGCGTAGTAAACGCATCATAACAACACATCGCGCGAATCCCCGGCAGACGATTGGCTACGATTGGCATAGCGGTTCCGATACCATCAATCATAATCCCGCGATCGAATTCACCCCGCATCACTGCTTGTGCAACTAAAAACGCAATATCAGGCCAATCGACCGGCGTAGAACCATCAAACGTTCCGAAATCTTTCACTTCATGTCCGAGTTCAAGTAAATAAGATTTAATGGTTTCTTTCAATTCGAATCCAGCGTGGTCTGAACCGATAACAATCTTCATACGGAACCCCACACAGGGTTATACCACTGTTTGTTTAAAATAATAATACAACAATATAGCGAGAACTACACCATTTCGTCAAGCGAAAAAATGGGGAAGAACAAAAAAACCGCTATAATTATTTACTACGGAGCCCGTTGAAAAAATAAGGAAAAAAGTATATATTATTTAAATGTATTTTAATGTTTCGCTGTGTTTCTGCGTGTTCTGTGGTGAGATGAATAATATTATTCTTCCGACTCGATCGTAACTTGTTTAACTTTTGAAGAGCCTTGCCGGGGAAGACTGATAATTAAGAACCCTTGCTGGTAAGTTGCTTTTGCTAGTTGTTCATTTACTGGAATATAAAGTGGAAGGTGCCGTTCAAAAACGCCGTAATTTATTTCGGCTAGATGATAACTGCATTTCCGAATATGCCGTGTGTGAATATCTTTGCGGACACCACGGATTATTACATAATCTTTTGAAACTGAAACCACTACCGCATCCGGATTAATTCCCGCAATTTCAAGTTTTATAACTAACTCGGATTCGGTTTCATATACATCGGTCGCTGGAGAAAAAACTTTTTGCGGCCGAATAAACGCCATATTTTTCCGTTTACTCGGGAGAAAAGAATCGAAAATATTATCAATCAGTTCATCGAGATCCGCAACTTCATCTTTAACAGATTTCAAACTATCCGTTGAAAGAATTAGTACATCTGTAGATTGGTTGACCGAGTTATTTCTATGGTAAACCGTGCGGTAGAACATTGAATATGGTAAAGGCAGTCATTCGTCATCGGAGTATCGCATAGGTGATTTCAACTTCCCTTGTGCTTCTCTAACGAATGACTGCCTAGAGTAACTTGATTAATTTACTTTTTTTCCGGAGCCGCTGGTGCAGGTGCTGGTGCTGCCGGAGCAGCTGGTGCTGCAGTGGTATCAGGTGCTACTGGAGCTGGCTGTTCAACCGCAGGCGGTGGTGCCGGTGGCTGTTCTTGTGGTTTCGGCGCACAACCGTAAATACATAATGCTACCAAGCTGAGCATTAATGCGGTTACTAAGCCAAGCTTTATCCAACGTAACATATCTCGCAATACACCTCCTTTCAATCCATTAAAAAACTTTTTATTTATCAAAATTAACCTTTTTATTGTAGTAAAATATCCCTCGTTTGTCAAGGAAAACATCTCACGCTCCTTAAAGTCAAGTATTTTCTGGGTACTTTCGTTATATTAGTTCCTTTATTAACTTTTACCATGATTCTGAATATTGAATATTTTAAGATTCTGAATATTGAATATTTTAATTTTGAAGCGTTATTCGATAATGAAGTTAGAGCAGCAGGCAATAATGATTACGTTTAGCATCCAAGCGTACTATTCCACATTGTGTATATTGCGCTGCATAATGATACAGTATGTTATAATACTTGCATCGAAATCTAACATTTTTGTGAGGAAGATTAAATTATGGAATGGTATGAAAAACCAGTGCGAATGATGCGGCTAGACTATTTAGATGCATTTGAACAAATTAAATCCATTGATTTAGATGCATTAGCGAAAATAAAAAAAGAACAATGGCATATCAACTGTGAATGGCTCGTAGCCACGTTAGGAGTCGCTCCCGGATTAGGGTATACCGTGAGTTTTAACACGCCTAAATTTGAAAAATATCCCGCTTTAGGTGAGTTCGATTGGCTGCGAGAATATTTACCTTATGCGAAAAAATATGGAATCCGAGTGCTTGCGTATCTAAATATGCATTGGTTTAGCTATGAGTTTGCGGCTAACCATCCAGAGTGGGAACAATTGCTACCGGATGGGACACCTTACGGTCGCTATCGACCGCTATACGGTTCTGGAACAACCTTTTGCGTTAATTCCGGATGGCGAGATTGGGCATTTGAGATGATTGAAGAAACAATGAAAACCGGAGTTGATGGCGTGTTCCTTGATGGACCGGTAATCTACCCGAATTGCTGTTATTGTTCTGCGTGTAGGCGTAAATTCGAGTTGCAGGAACAAACTGAAATTCCTACCCAGGAAGATTGGTTTAACCCGAATTGGAAAAAATTTATCGAGTTTCGTGAACAATCAGTAGCTGATTTCCTCTATGATGCCCGCCAAGTCGTTAAAGCAATCAATCCGTTAGGAGTAATTTTTCTAAATGCGGGAAATTGGCTCGGTGGCGCATGGCGCATTGCTCGGGATATGGAGAAAGTTGGACCGTATCAGGATTTCAATGGTGCAGAAGCATTTTTCCATCCTGGTTTTCCAGATGTATCACTCTTTTTCTGGTCAGGGTTAGCGAAATATTTAACTGCAGGGAAAAAGCCAGCAGTAGTTTTTAACCATCATTGTCTTGGTTCTTGGCATTATATTCCACTGCCGGAAGAAGAAATGCGAATTGCAATTGCGCAGACTGTAGCGAACGGTGCAAATCCGTGGTTTGCAGTATTCAGCCCGGCATTAGAATATGGTTATGAAACGGCGCTACATCCGGTACAAGAAGTGAATGGATTCATTGAAGAAAATGAAGTTTATTATACGGCAACAGAATCCGCGGCTGATATTGCACTGCTTCTGTCCCGACAAACAACCACCTATTATCTATCGCAATTAACGGATATGTATCTCGATGTTGGAACCGGTCGCGAAGAAGGATTAGTGGCTGATGTTACCGCAGAAAAAACAATTGACTGGACGAAACGAAAATCAATCTGCGACCAGATTATGAATACCGCAATGCTAGGTTGGATGACAGCGATGTTTCGGAGTCATATCCCTTTTGATATTATTCTTGACGATGATATCAAACGAATTACCGCACAAAAATATCGCGTGCTCATATTATCAAACGCTGCTTGTCTGTCTGATGGCCAAATAGCTAAGATTCAGGAGTATGTGGCAAAAGGAGGAAGCCTTATTGCTAGCTATGAAACTGGACAATATGATGAATCCGGAAACCCAAGACCGCAGAATCCGTTATGGCAATTATTTGGCATAAACAAAATAGAACGGGTATTAGCACCGACTGCTGGCGAAGAATATTTAAAAATTAAATCGAATGAATTAATAACTGATGGGCTTAGGTTAAACCAATTGCTACCACGACCGGGATATAGTTTGCTGATTCAACCGACCTCGAAAACGCCGAGTCCGATAATATTTATGAATCCAGTAGGACAGTTGTATCGTTCGCTTCAAGGGGAATCGGAATATCCCGCCATGATATTGTCAGGCAATGGCAAACTCATTTATTTTCCGCATCTCGTAGAAGAGGCATATATGCGTTTGAAACTTGCAGAACATCTGCAATTGATGATTAATAGCATCAAACTTGCTTATGGAAATAGATTATTTTTGGAAACCGATGCACCACCAACGGTTGAAATCGAACTTCGAAAACAGTCGCATCCTAACCGATTACTGATTCACCTGATTAATATGAGTGGGGATATGCAACGTCCAATCAATAGAGTTTTCCCGATTCCAAAAATAGCTATTTCACTCCGGATATCACCGCCGAAAAAAATATTTTCGCTATCTTTAAAACAGCAAATTCCGTTTCAAATTGTTCTGGATAGAGTTAACTTTACGATCGATAATTTTGAGACCTACGAATTAATAGTTATTGAGTAAATTAATAACGTAAAATAAAGCAATAATTATTTATTTCAAACGTTTGACTATACACTAAAACTACTATTTATAATATTTTATAAATAATTTACATTTTTGTGAAAATTATTGACAATATTGCCAGTTTACGCTATGATATTTATTACGATTTAATTATATCAATATTAGTTCCCATTGAAATACAGAGGGTCAACGACCTCGACTGAGCTTGCGCTCAGGGTTTATCTCAGATACGGGATTAATGCTTTTCCATAATATTACCCGATAAATCGGAATATATCCTCGGTGGAAAGCCGGGTCGAAATAGTAATGCTTGATACATCAATTGCATTTCATATTATAGAATAGACACTAAATAATCAATCAAGATAAAATCAAAAACGAAAGAGTATTAAGTTTAAATAAGCGTACCATAAAAGAAAGGGGGTGAATTATTAATGAAAAAAAACTTAATTGTAGGTATCATGGTAAGCTTGATATTGTTAGCGGTAAATAGTCAAGCGAAAAGTGTCAAATGGGTATATCAAGGGGCGATAGATACTTCTAACGGTTTAGCATTAAGTCCAACAGAACGGTTAATTCGGGTTGCTGCTGATTCTCGTGGGGTGGTGTATTACGGTACCTATCAGAACCAGGCAGGTCGTGGCGATATTCATATCTACAAGCTGGTGAATGTGTTAGACCCGGGGACACGCGCTGCATCGATTTTACATACCGTGAGTGATATTTCGGTTTGGAACCAATACTATGGGCTCACCTGCGATACTGCGGATAATGTATATTTTTCCTACTATTACGACATTGGTGCGTTTGGTGGTGAAACGGCTATCTGCAAATATGATAAAGATGGGAATGTGGTGACCAGTTTCGGGACTAACGGGAAAGTGAGTCCACCGGTGATGGATGGATTATCGTTCCGAGCTGGTGGGTTATGTTACGTTCCAGCGTCGAATAAAATAGTCCTGAGTGGAATAAGTCCGAATCCGAACGTTCAGTATACCAGCCGGTTAGTCGGAATAGATGCGGCAACAGGGATTGGGATCGATACGTCGTATGGCGCATCAACTTCAGGCGGTTCAATCCGGTTTATTCGCGGTCTGACGTATGATGCAG
Organism: bacterium; assembly: GCA_026416715.1. Taxonomy (NCBI): domain Bacteria; species bacterium. The sequence continues at coordinate 40,554 of JAOAEQ010000002.1, read as the reverse complement.
CGAATAATAATTTCTTAACCCTTAATTCTATCGGATTGTTAGAACGTTGGTCAGGCGGAACTCCCTCGGATTTAACAGGGTATGCAATCGATTCGGTACTGATGAACTATAATTCAATGTATGGAGTACGGCTCCAGCTAGGATTTGATGGGGAATATCGGCAGACGTTTGCTTCGGTGAGTTCAGCGGTTCCGGAACGATATTTTATCAGTGTCTATGATTTAGATAGTGGCGTGGAAACACAACGGTTAACCGCAGATAGCACGGTTGGACCCACCGGCTGGTGTTCAGGGTCGTGCACCATTGGTAGTGGAAATAATAAGCGACTTATTGCCATCGATTTCGTTGCGAGTAAACTCCATATTTATGCGCCGGAATTACCACAGTTAGTACCTTCCGGTTCGCTCACTATTAGTATCGGAATCAATCGTGAGCTGACTGCAAGTTTAGGAACTAAACCGTATACTTGGTCAATCAACACGATATCAGGGAGTCCGGGAACATTGAGTGCGGTCAGTGGGGATAGTGTAACGTTTATCTCGACTGGAGTTGGGAGTTGTGTAGTGCGGTGTACTGATGCCAATGGGTTATATGCTGAAGTAACGATTAATGTCGTGCCGACCGTAGCGCCATTATATCCGGATACTCCAGAATTCAATCGAGTCCGATTAGAAGAATAAAAGATATATTCAGCGGGGAGCACAAGAGATAATCGTCGACTCCCCGCAAATTTTGTAATTCTAACTTAATAGATTCGAATAAAATATTGAGACATATTTATCTACTGGTTTTATCTTGGACGATAAGGCGCTTATCATAGGTAAGCGCTTTTATTATGAATAATAATTATTATTGTTAATTCACGTTCTCGTTCATGCGAGGGTGAATTCAGCGGAAAGGATTATAAGATTGCATTATGGAAAGGAAAAAAATCGTAAATATAGAAAATGTATCTATTGCACCTGATGGAACAAGGTATCCCTTACCGGATAAATCACAAACAGATGTGGAATTAGAACGAGTTAAACAGAAAATCCATGAGGCGAAACAGCGCGATGCCGAGATTGTTGTTGTGCAAGGACAGGGATTTGTAGGTGCGGTTATGGCAGCGATCATTGCTGATGCTAAAAATAAATTTGTTGTTGGATTACAACGTCCATCCCGCAGGTCGTTCTGGAAGATTCCGATGTTGAATGCCGGAATTTCGCCTATCGCTTCAGAAGACCCGAACGTTGCGGAAGGGATTGCACGAACTGTTCTCAAAAAGAAAACTTATATTGCTACATGGGTCGATGAAGTCTTAGCATTAGCTGATATTGTGGTCGTGGACGTGCAATGTGATGTCGTTAAGCCAGAATTCGGTAACGCTGACTCTGCAACCGTTGAAATTGATGCATGTAAAGAAGCGATTCGTACAATAGGAAAATATATTAAACCAGAAACGTTAGTTTTAATTGAAACCACGGTACCGCCGGGATTTTGTGAGTATATTGCTAAACCAATTTTAGAAAAGGAATTTATCCGACGCGGAATTAATCTAAACAAACATCCGGTTCGGTTAGCGCATTCGTATGAACGGGTTATGCCGGGAAAGGATTATTGGGATTCGATTGTAAATTTCCCGCGGGTATATTCGGGAATTAATCAAATAAGTGCAGAATTAGCCGGAAAATTTTTGAGCGAAGTATTAACTGGACCGAAAGCGGAATTAACCCAGTTACCGACGACAACGATGTCAGAGTTTGCGAAATGTTTTGAGAATAGTTATCGTGCGAGTTTGTTAGCTTTCGCTCGGGTAGGCGGATTTTTAGCTGAAATTATGGGAGTAAATTTAACTGCGGTAAAAGATGCGATTACGAAACGACCAACGCATCGGGATTTGATTGTTCCCGCCACTCCAAGTACCGGCGGATACTGTTTGCCGAAAGATGCGGTATTTCTGATGTGGTCAGCGCGAAATATCCCAGCGTTTGTTTCCCGACTCGATAGAAAACAGCGAGAAAAACTTAACGCTTGGTTGCGGTTAATTTCGCTTATCGTTGATATCAATGATACCAGTGCATTACGAATGGTCGATTTAGCGCAGATTGCGTTAAAAAGCATTGGGAAGAGAATTAAAGGAAGTAAAGTTGCCGTACTTGGTGCCGCATATCGGGAAGATGTTGGCGATACGCGCTATGCATCGTATGAATCTATCGTTCGCCGTTTGCAAGAATTAGGCGCTAAGATAGCAGTTGGTGACCCATACGTTAAAAGTCTTGACGAACTCCGGGACCAAGATAGAAATCCATACTCTATGGCCAACCATTTTAAAAATCAAGCGCCGTTGAAAAAACTAACCGTTTCAGCGAATACCCAATTGGTGTTACAGGGAGCCGATGTGATATTATTCGTTGTGCCACATCAAGAGTATCGCGAAATAAATCCGGATACGGTTATTAAAGCAACCGGGAAATCAGCACGTTCGTTAGTAATCATAGATTGCGGAACCTTAAGTGATGATAAGATAGCGGTATTCCTTAAACGAGGTTGTGTAGTGAAAAAGATGCATCACGGACATATTTAGCGACAAAAGGAAAACGGTATATTCCTAATATCAACTCAACCATACACGAAAAAACGGAAGAACTAAAGAACAGAAAACTCATAAATCATTAATTTTTGTTTCTTTGTTTCATCGTTTTTCTTTAGTTATTCGGTAGTTTTTGCATTTTGATTTTCCAATTTTGAGTTTTTTCTTTTAAGATGGATGAATATGCTCAGTTAAGATTAGTAAAACGGGTTCTAGCGGTGATACCCGCAGCGGGATTGGGTTCACGCATGACTCCGTTATGGACGATAGGCGACCCGTTTCTCGATGCGTTAGCCAAACCAGCGACGCGAGAACTATCAACCGGGAAACCGTTTCTCGACCTAATATTTGATACCTTATTAAATGGACAAGTTGCTGAACAGATTTTAGTTCGGGTCGGCCATCGACCCAAACCGAAAGACCAGTGCCAAACAGACTATGAAAAGATTCGATATAAACTCCATGCTGATGTAGTTGCGCTTATTGAAAAACGAATTCCAACCGTTAGACACTATTATAGCAATGCCGATGGATTAGATGATGGAACCGGTGCAACGGTGGTCGCGCGGGAAGCAAAAGAGTTTCTCTTGAATCATCCGGAATATCAATATATTCTTATCCTTGCTTCGGATATTCCAACGATACCAGCGGAACTATTGAAAGAGATGGTGTTGTTTCACATCCGCATGGGATATGAAATGACCATCGCATCGGTTATTGAGGAAGACCCCTTTAATTACGGACGAATTGTTCGAGAACCGCAGACAGGTGAATTTATTGCCGTCGTTGAACAATCGGAAATTGGACGAACTCCAGAAGAACGTTCTGGGACGATTTCGTTCCCAGGCATCCCCGAACCATTATCAAAAGAATACTTACATCAGATTAAAGAACGGAACGTGCTTCTTGAAGTCATAAATCGTGAGGTTTTTCTGAACACCATTCGAGATATCGATGCGCCGAATTATGCGCGTGTAATTCGAGATGAATATGGTCGAGAGATTGGAGTGGTTCCGAATCCGGATATAAATGCTTTATCGCCATCTCAAGAGGTTAGTATTCGTGGGAAACTATATACAAAATCAGAGTTATTGTCTATTTTCGAAAGTCGGAAAATAGCACCAAATCCAGTGGGAACCTATGTTTTACGGCGGCATAAAAAAAATGAATACTATTTGCCAGAACTTGCTATGGAACTGAAATCCCAGAATAAATCAGTCGGAATATTTTCACTTCCGAGAAAAACTGCTATGGGATTCGATACGCGGACCGATTTACGCCACTACGCTCAAGATCGAATGCAAAGTTTCCCGCAAAGACCGTCAACTCTGATGTCTTACCTACGTAACGATTTCCGAACCTCAAAACTTCTCGGAGAACCTGAATTTGAAGTTTTAGAGCAAGTGTTTGCAGTCACGGTTATGCCAAATACCGAGATTTATGTTGACCCAGAGATTGCTTTTTTCTTAACCAATTTAGCGCACCGAGTTAAACTCGTTGGTGGAGCGAAAGAATTTTGCGAACAGTATATACACCTGCTCCGGGAACACGATTGGTCCGCGATTCTTGAAATCCCCCCAAAAACCATTCCATCATTTTATATTGGACCCCACGTAGTGCTTAACGGTATAATTGGGTTGAAGGGTAGGATTGATATTGCACCCTGGGCGACGATTTTGAATAGTTACATAGAGAACAGCCGGATTGAACGAAACCAGGTAATTGAAAATAAGATACTTATTGATAATGTAAGTAAAGAGATTTTATAACTGCATCAAATATATGAATGTAGACCAATGGATTGATAAACTAATTCGGTTTGACCAAAAAACGCAAGAACAGTTTGCATTAATGTACGGAGATTCTTTAGAATTAATCCAGGAACGAAGACAAGCATATTTAACCCTTTTAACCGCATTCAGAGACCAATTTGGTGTTCAATCCGAGGTTATTGTTAGTCGCAGTCCATCGCGGATAAATCTCAAAGGGGTACATATTGAGCATCGTGGCGGGTATGTCAATTATTTAACCCATTATCGCGAAATTCTTATTGCGGGTTCTGCACGATCCGATGATATAGTGCACATCCACAATCTACGTTCAGCATTATTTCCAGCGCGTACTTTTTCAATTCATTCGGAGAAACAAAAAGGGAATTGGCAGAATTGGTTGGAATATATCTCTGCGGAAGAAGTAGTTCGTGCGGTAACAGAGACACAGGGCGATTGGTCAAATTATATTAAAGCTGCGGTTTTACGCGTGCAATCCGAATTTCCAAATAAACCATTAACCGGAATGAATTTATTCGTCAATGGTAGTATACCATTTGCCGCAGGATTGAGTTCATCTTCGGCGTTAGTTGTTGCTGCTACGCTTGTTACGCTAGGATTAAATAACGAACGAATAGACCCTACAACCCTCGTTGAACTTTGTGGTCAAGCGGAATGGTATGTCGGTACCCGTGGTGGCGCTGGAGACCATGCGGCGATGCTGCTTGGGAAAAGAAATCAGATAGCGCATATCCAGTTCTATCCATTACAGGTTCAATATTATCCTTTTCCTAGCGGATATGAAATTGTAATCTGTAATTCATTTAAACCGGCAAGTAAATCGAAAGATGTTAAGGATATGTTCAATTCGCGGATCGCGGGGTATGAACTCGGATTTCTGCTCATTAAAAAGAATTATCCGGAGTTTGCGGCAAAATTAGAACATCTCCGGGATATAAATGCGCATCATCTCGGTGTATCTGAATCAACAATTTATCGAATGCTTAAATCACTACCCGAAACCATGACTCGAGCAGAAGCATATGCGCAATTGTCGGAACACAAAGAGCATTTAGATGAATTATTTTGTACGCACGATGAACCGGCAACCGGATATCGGGTTCGAGATATCATATTATTTGGGTTAGCTGAATGTGAACGTGGGAAAATTTGTGTAGATTTTTTAGCGAACAATGATATGGTGGGATTTGGGAAATTAATGAGTATTTCCCATGACGGTGACCGTGTAGTCGAATACGATTCTGAAAAGAATTGTCGACCGTACAATAATCATACTACTGTAGCGCAGTTGGAACAGCTCATCTCCGATTTGGAAAGTAACGAACCCGAACGGATAGAACGAGCGCAACTCTATCGGCAGAGCGGTGGATACCGGTGTAGTTGTGCGGAGTTAGATTTATTGGTTGATATCGCGCGACGTATCCCAGGTGTGGTTGGCGCTGGATTAACCGGAGCTGGGCTGGGTGGCTGTGTTCTTGTCCTTGTGGAAAAGAACCAAGTTGACCGAGTATTGAACGTATTACAGCAAGAATATTATACCCCGCGGGCGTTGCCATTAGGAGCAGAACGGTGTATTTCTGTTTCGGGTGCAGGTTTAGTTTGCTTCTAATCAATCGTTAAATGAGTGGATTCGTGCAGTAAATACGTTAAATAATATCCAGTTATGTATCAGGATTCATCATCGGTAGCCGATTGAGTATTTAACCATAGCCGCGGAACGCAATCGATAAAACAAATCGTTTCCATAACCTTAACGGTACGATTAAGTTGAGTACATGAAATTAGCGCAGAAAACTATTCAATCACTTGCGGGTCCGGTAGTAATCCACTGGATTACATTAGACCTAAAAAAACTCATTCAGAAAGAAATTTCGATATTCCCGGTCATAGCTAATGTTCCGAACACCCTTAAAAAAATGGAACAAATTGCCGCTGCATTCCGACGAATTAAAAATGTTAGCTTGAACGGTATCCGGGGCGAAGAAACGAATGATACAGTATTAATTATCAGTCGCAATAAAGGAGTGCCTAATATCTGGAAACCGTTATCCATCAGAGGGAAAACCATTTTATCCTTTGATGCAATAGAATTTATCGTTATAACCAATTTGGTTCAGGAAAAACGACTCTGGATGCATAAGGGATATCGACGCTGGTTCGAGGTTGCCCCGGTTAAAGATGAATGCGAACGACAGATAGTAATGCAGGTGAGCAATCAGCGTAGATTGTATTATTCAATACCACGAACCGCGACTCCATTTAAATTTTCTGAAGAGTTCAAAGAAAATCAGTTGGCGTTATATAACGATGGTTGGTTTCCGGTTATTCCTACCTTAATGCCTATTGGATATACAAACAGTTTTGCCACGCTACCGGAACTTTGTGAAACAGCTAAGGCTAATGCTGGGATTAATGCCGGCTATTTTTTGAATATGCCGGAAGAATTGGATAGTATCCATGGTGTTATGAATGATCCGGTTGGATTCTTAATGATAGACGGCACTATTCTGATTCCGCCAACATTTACTCGTAGTTGTCTCTTAATTAATACTCGAGGGGAAGTATTTATCCATCGGGTTTCGATGAAAGATATCGAAATTAAAATTAATAATTGTAACATTCGCTCAGCAACCATCTATACACGAACGTATGGTACCACCACCCCGAATGATGCGAATAAAACGGAATTAGTCATAACCGAACAAGAAGTTGTTGAACTCAATGAAGAACCGGGAACGACCATACCACAAAATGGATTTGTTCTTTCATACGATAAAAATAGTCCGGAATTAGACCAGATTCTTGCCGGATTATCCGTCAGTCGGAAAGTAGAATATACCTTAAAATTACCGAGAAGATTCGGGACAATGTTACATGGAATTGCTGCTGGACCACAGCTGGTTGACCAAGGAAGACTTATACCTGCCTATTTTTTTGAACAGGAACCGCCTAGGGAAGAGTTTCGTGCAAAACTATGGGCACCAACACGATTTACCCATACGGTTACCGATGAGAAATCGCGTGCGCCCCGGTCTGCAATCGGAATAACCACCAAGCATCAACTGATTTTATTGACGGTTGATGACGACCGAAATATTGAAAGACCAGGTAATAAACGGTATAGTATTGGTGCAACATTGAGGGAACTTGCTGAAATTATGTTAGATTTAGATTGTTATGCTGCGCTTAATTTCGATGGTGGAGGGTCTTCAACCTTATGGTATAATGGAGAGGTTGTTAATCGACCATCAGATGGTTTCCCTCGGGTTATTTCAACCGCAGTTGTGGTTAAAAAATAAGAATAATTCGTCGAGAGTTAGGTCGATACTTGGCTATCAATTTTGTACAGATATATATGGATGTATCGCGAGAACTCTCATAATGGTTAACATCGGTACTATGAAGTTAATAGTGCAAACCGAGATATCTCTGTAGAGAAGTGCAAATTAAGGAGAAACAGTTCCCATGGATACATTAGAACGATTGGCAATTAATGGTGGAGAAAAAGTGAGAATAAAACCTTTTCCAACGGTAAACGATCAATCCGGCCGGTGGATCGGAGAAGAAGAAAAACAGTTTGTGATGGAAGTTCTTGAAAGTGGTCATTTGTTTGGAGTCGGTGGAAAATTTGTCACCCAATTTGAACGAGCCTTTGCTGAATATTACGGGATAAAATCCGCAGTAAGTTCAAGTTCAGGAACCGCTGCACTTCATATAGCACTCGGTGCTTTAGAGGTGGGACCGGGCGATGAAATTATCACCACGCCGATAACCGATATGGGAACGGTGATCGCTATATTATTATGTAATGCGATACCGATTTTTGCTGATGTTGACCCGTTAACCGGTAATCTTTCACCGCAGTCAATTGAAAAATATATCTCGCAAAAGACAAAAGGAATCATCGCTGTGCATTTATTTGGTCAGCCGTGCGATATGGATGCGATATTAGCGATAGCGGATAAATATCATCTCTGGGTAGTAGAAGATTGCTGTCAGGCGCATGCTGCTGAGTATAAAGGGAAAAAAGTCGGAACGTTCGGTATTATGGGTTGTTTTTCGTTTCAGCAATCGAAACAAATAACGACCGGTGATGGCGGAATGACAATCAGCAATGATGAACAACTCGGATACCGCGCGAAATTATTTTCGGATAAAGGATGGCCGCGAGATAAATCCGGTCGCGGTCATTTATTTTTAGCACCGAATTATCGAATGACCGAATTACAAGCGGCAGTGGGATTAGCGCAGTTGTATAAACTGGATGCTATCGTTGCTACCCGGCGGAAAACAGCAGAACAACTAACTAGTCTGATTCGTAATATTCCTGGGGTCAATCCACCAAAAATGCTTGAAGTCGTTAACCCCAGCTACTGGATGTATTCGTTTACGGTAGATGAACAAGAATTAGGTGTCAGTAGTCAGGAGTTTCAGCAGGCGCTAGCAGCGGAAGGAATCCCGGTTACGTTAGGTTATATTCCGAAGTTAATCTTCGAATATGACGTTATTAAGGAACAGAAAACGTATGGGAAAACCCATTGTCCATTTGATTGCGAAAGAACGAACAAAGGAGCAGGTCGGTATAGGGCGGAAGATTATCCAAATGCGCTCTGGTCGCTCAAGCATTGGTTATGTATAAGTTGGAATGAAGGAATAAGCGAATCGGATGTTCAAGATATTGCAACCGCAATAAGGAAAGTAGCAACGGTATTGAGTAAATCCCATAAATCAAAAGATGACTGTCAAATAAAAAGTTAACCACGATATCCCAATAGAGTGAAATAATATGGAGTTAATTTTGGTGGTATAGATACTCTTGAGTATGTTTACAATTTCATATTTTCGCTGGAAAAGTTTCGGAAAATCAAGGAAAAGATAGGAACAAGAATATGAAACTCGTATATCTTGATGGTCTGATTATCGCTGCATATTTTATTTTCGTTTTGCTCGTTGGTATTTCATTTACTAAAAAGGGCGGGAAGAATGTCGGTGAATATTTCGTTTCCGGAAGAAATCTGCATTGGTGGCTAGCTGGAACTTCAATGGTTGCAACTACGTTCGCTGCGGATACACCATTAGCGGTAACCGGATTGGTTGCAAGTCATGGGATTGCTGGAAACTGGCTCTGGTGGAATATGGTGTTCAGCGGAATATTAACCGTATTCGTTTTCGCACGATTATGGCGGCGCAGTGAAGTTATCACTGATGTAGAATTCGTTGAAGCGCGATATTCGGGTACTCCTGCAAGTATCCTTCGCGGATTTAAAGCGGTTTATCTAGCGATTCCGATCAATTGTATTATCATCGGTTGGGTAAATTTAGCTATGGTAAAAATTTTACAGCATACCATTGGAATTCCACCAATTCAAGGATTAGCGTTGAGTCTAGGTATCACCTTGGTTTATTCAGCGCTTGGCGGATTATGGAGTATCGTTATAACGGATTTCATTCAATTTTGGTTAGCGATGGTAGGTGCGGTGCTGTTAATGTTTTTTGCATTAGAGAAAGTTGGCGGTATTGCCGGATTACAAACTGCATTAGCAGCCACCTATCCTAATGGAAAAAATCTGTTAAATTTCTTCCCTGATATTGATTCACCTTGGATGCCATTATCTGCACTGGTTACATATCTAGCGGTGACCTGGTGGGCATCATGGTATCCCGGCGCAGAACCCGGTGGTGGCGGATATATTGCCCAGCGGATTTTTTCCGCAAAAAATGAACGGCATTCGCTATTAGCAGCATTATGGTTCAATATAGCACATTATACCATCCGACCTTGGCCTTGGATTTTAGTCGCATTAGTTGCAATGGTATTATATCCAAATTTAACGGATAAAGAAACCGGCTACATTCTAGCAATGAATGATTTACTCCCAGCAGGATTGCGCGGATTGATGCTCGCTGGATTTTTCGCCGCATATATGTCAACGTTATCAACCCATCTCAATTGGGGGGCATCCTATCTCATTAACGATGTCTATAAACGGTTCATCAATCCAAATGCTTCAGAGAACCATTATGTTTTACTCTCTCGAATTACAACCATTGTAATTGCCGGAATTAGTGTTATAACCACCCTGTTGATGAATACTATTTCCGGCGCATGGAAATTCCTTATAGCTATCGGCGCGGGAACCGGGTCGGTATATATCCTTCGCTGGTTCTGGTGGCGGATTAACGCGTGGTCTGAAATTTCAGCTATGCTAGCAGCTTTTATTATTTCCGTTTCACTCCAATTTGGCTTAGGATGGAAGGTTGATGTACCATACCAATTTGTTCTCATGACGTTAACTACCGTTATTGGCACTACATTCGTTTGGGGGGTAGTAACCCTATTGACTGCTCCGGTTGCACAAGATAAACTTATCGAATTTTATCGCAGAGTGAAACCACCTGGATGGTGGAAGCCGGTCAAACAAGCTATACCGAATATCCAATCGCCGGATAATTTGCCGTTAAATTTGATTAACTGGTTAAGCGGATGTGCGCTCATTTATTGCGTGCTTTTCGGACTGGGTAAGCTCATTTTCGGAGATATCCTATTTGGGTTAACCCTAATTATTATCGCGCTGTTCCTTTGGTTGAACATATCGCGCAATTTAAAAACCCAATTCGGAAACGAATAAATTTGAACGTATCGAACCCATTTCAGCAGAACTAATCTGAATTCATATATTCCTAATTTGCGCGCGATGACCACTTGTATCCAATGAAATTTCATTTTCGTAATATATCGAGGTTGCAATGTATCAACCATTGTTTAGTGTGACCTGGTTTGAGCTGAATTTGGTATTGGACATTAATGTTTGATTATCGGGAATTCGATAAACTGTTCGGTATGTCGGTTAAATCAATTTCAATTTTTTTTCTTATCCAGCTGTTGACCCATTCTGCATTCAGCGCATATATGCCAGAAGGAGATAGTCGTGCTGGTGGAATACATCATCTTGTCCTTTTTTACAGTTTAAATGCTCCTTCTCCGGGCACGAGAAGTCGGATGCCGTGGATATCCGCAGATGGTAATACTCTTTTTTTTGTGAACGGGAATTATGGTGCTGAAGAAATTTGGTATAGTGAAAAAACCAGTGGAATTTGGAAACCAGCTCGGAAAGTGGTAGAGTTAGATATTCCGGATATTTCGGAGCAATCGCCGTGTTTAACTAGTGACGGACAACGAATCTATTTCACATCAAATCGCGCGGTCGGTCCACCGTATAATCTAGATTCCGGCCGATGGAGAATTTTTACTGCAACTCGAAACGCGAGCGGTGGTTGGAATTCGCCATATTTGGTCAATGATGATGCGGCACCTGGGATCAATGTTACCACCCTAACTGATGGCCATGATTTTGGCGTATTTTTATCCCGAGATAACCAGACATTATATTTCTGTTCTTCCCGGTCTGGGGGCTATGGCGGATACGATATCTGGTATTCAAAAAAAGATGTGAATGGAAAATGGACTGCTCCGGTTAATATTGGTTCCCCGATTAATTCTACTGCAAGTGAACAATCCGGCGTTAGTGTTACGGCAGATGAACTAACTATGTACGTTGCGTCGAATCGAACAGATATCCGGATTCATGGGAGTGATACTTGGAACATATATCGCGCGGTACGTTCGAGTACGACTCAGCCATGGTCAACCGCATCGGTATCACAAGTCGGAACCATATCTCCGGCGACTACCTCAACGAGTTGGGGGGTGAGTTGGCCATGTATATCTAGCGATGGGAATATATTATACTATTCTGATAAAGGACCCTATTTATGGCAGGATTCGATTTATGATATTTTTTATTCAATTAATTCCGGCGGCATGTGGCAGGCACCGAAAAATATTGGAAGAGCGATTAACAATCTCAGCTGGAGCAATCGAAACGATTATCTTCCTTATGTTGCTTATCTAGAAGCAACAACGAAATGGGTTTTAGATACGATGTTTGATGCGGCGTTGTATTTAGCTCTCAGTGGTTCTCCTTCCGGTCAAAATTATGCAACGGGGTCAACGAATAAAGTTGATTGGCTTTCATTCATTGATACTATTCATCATCCGGATATGCAGTTATCTATGCTGAATCAAGTTGTCGGCGAAGTTAAAACCACCTTAAATCTATCAACCTCATACAAGATGAAAATTGTAATGATGATTCCATACCCGAATCCCGGGGTGTCCAATTTTGGAGATGTTGATGGTGATGGATTAACTGAAAATCTATCTACAGATTCTGTGCGATTGAAAGTAGTTAAATGGTATTTGAACGAATTGTTTTCCCGATGGTCCACAGCGAATTACTCGAATCTAGATTGGGTCGCATTATATTGGATGGTTGAAAGTGGTAGTGATGCAAGTTTGGTTAGACAAATTGCAGATGAAGTACATAAGCGTGGAATGAAATTTCTTTGGATACCTTACTATAGTGCCACTGGATGGTCTACTTGGACTTCCTATAGATTTGATGGTGTAATATATCAACCGAACTATGCTTGGATGTTTCGTACTGGTAGTCCTGACCCCAATAGATTATCTACTGCTGCGCAACGAGCAAGAACATATACCATGGGAATAGAAATTGAATTAGATAATCGTCCGCTTACCGATGGGATAAATTTACGTACGTATTTAGATTATGGTAATTTCGACCGAGAAGCATATATAGGAGATTGTCTTTTAGGATATTATCAGAATGTTGATTCGATTAAACGGTTCTGTTTTTCTAGTTATGATAGTGCTCCGTATGCGCGTGATGCTTATGATAATATATATCATTTTATCAAAGAAAGATATCCAACGCTCCTTTCCATAGGAAAACCATATGCATATTCTCCTTCACCGGATGCAAATTATCCGGATATCAGTTTTACCAAACTCAATGATTTCCGATATTTACCGGATACTACTACCACATTACGGGTTGTTGGATTTCAGAATGTTAATCCGGTAATCACTTTCAATTTGCAGTCAACGCAATTAGTCCAAAAAGTATACGGCCATTTTTTAGGTGGGAACTATAGTGGTATTAGTTTTCCTGCAAGTATGAAAGTAGAAGTTTCAACTGATAGTACCAATTGGCAGCATGTTGGAACAACCAGCGTGCGACCGACTGAATCAGGAAATGCAATCAGCGGAGATATGTTAGTAACGTTTAGTCCCTGCTATGCGAAGTATGTCAGAATAACGCTCACGAGGAATAATACGTGGGTTATGATAGATGAAATCCAAATATATAGTCCCGTTCGGCCGGTTGCAGTCGAGTTATCCTCCTTTTCCATAGAGTAACCACTATGTGTATCGTTTTTCGTCTAACCTATATTTTCATTGTGGTTTTATTATTTTCGACGAATGGAATTCCGGCTAGAAGTATGGAGTATAAAGAATGTGCAGAATTCCGGAAATTAGTTCAAGAAAAGAAACTTCCCCCAATTCGAGAAAGGTTACCAGAAGAACCGTTTATTGTCACGGTTAAAGAAATCGGACACTACGGCGGAATCTGGCGACAAGCGCATCTCGGCGTGATAGACCTAGCTGATTGTCTTCGAATTATTCGCGAACCACTAGTGGTTTATGATACTTCATTTACCTGTATAAAGCCGAATATCGTTCGCGCCTGGCAATGGAATAAAGATATAACGCAACTGGTACTTTATTTACGGAAGGGAATCAAGTGGAGCGATGGCAAACCGTTTACGGCAGACGATTTATTATTTTGGTATGAAGATATCGCTTTAAATAAGGAATTAACCCCGATTCCGCCATCGTGGTTGAAAGTTGATGGGAAAATCGGTAAACTTGAAAAACTTGATGTGTATACGGTTCGGTGGACGTTCCCGAAACCGAACGGTTTTTTCCTCGAGCATCTTGCTTCAGTTTGGAATCTAACCTATGCACCGAAACATTATTTACAACAGTTTCATCCGCGATATACTCCGCTAGAGAAAATAGAAGCGATGCGAAAAAAAGAGAATTACGATACGTGGTCCGCATTTTTCTCCGCGAAAAATGCGCAATTTAATAATCCAGAATTACCGGGAATTGAAGCGTGGATATCGAAAACGAAACTTGATGCACCGGTTCACCGTTTGGAACGAAATCCGTATTATTGGAAAGTTGACCAAGCTGGCAATCAACTACCATATCTTGACCGAATTGACCGATATTTTGTTCCATCACCTGATGCGGTATTACTCCGTGCATTATCCGGAGAGATTGATGTTCAACAGCGTCGATTAGCCGATATGAATAATTATCCGATCCTGGTTGAACATCAACAACAGGGGAACTATCGCATTCAACTATTTCCAACTCCGGAAAGTAATTTTTCGACGATTTTTTTTAATTATCATATTCAAGATAAATTTTTACGTACTCTTTTTTGGAATAAACAGTTTCGACGTGCGTTGTCGTTAGCGATAAATCGAGACGAAATCAATCAGTTATTTTTTAAAGGAACATTTTATCCTTCTCAAAATTTTCCTGGGAAAGGAACCCCATGGTATATGCCGGAATATAATAATCGTGATATTGAGTATAATCCGAAGGAGGCTAACCGTATTTTAGATGAACTTGGGTTAACCAAGCGCGACCGAGAAGGATATCGGCTTCGACCGGATGGGAAACGATTATTTTTGATTAATGATGTTTTCGCAAGTTGGTTTTTAAATATGGAAGTTCAGGATATGGTTAAAGAATACTGGCGAGATATTGGTATTCAAGTTATTCCTAGACCAGTAGCAACCTCACTGTGGGTGACTCGAGTTGCAGGAGCACAATTTCAATTAGCAACGTATATGTCGTTTAATGGTTCTTATGGCGTTGACCCAATACTTCAACCATTTGTTTATCCAATTAGTTCAAGTTCATATTGGGGTCCGCTCTGGGGACTATGGTTTGCGACTGATGGAAAAGCTGGAGAAGAACCACCACCTCCCGTTAAAGAGTTGATGGTTATCCGGGATAAAGTTCGAGCCGAACCAAATATGGATAAACGGATTGCGTTAAATAAACTCGCATTCAAAATTCGCGCAGAAAATTTATGGGATATCGGTATTGTTAACGAACCACCACTGAGTACGGGACGATTTCTCGTCATTCACAATACGATGCGTAACGTTCCTGAAACCGGCTTATATGACGGTAATTTTATTTATTATCACCCAGCGTCATGGTTTAAAATAAACCAATTAAAAAATTAAATGCGAATATCGAAATCCGAAACACTTAATAATTCATAATTCTAATATCGAAGCTCTGAATAGTTTAAAAGTTAAAATTTATGATTTCGTTATTGGAACATTCTATTGATATGTTCATTTCGAATCTTGGATTTTGGAGTTTGTCTGCTTTAGGCAGGTGAGGAGATTATGTTTCGATATATTGTACGCCGAATTGTATTAATGGTCCCGACGTTATTGGCGATATCCATGGTCTCGTTTGCGGTTATTGAGTTGCCACCGGGTGATTTTGTAACTTCATATGTTGCGCAATTAGCTAGTCTAGGAGAACAGGTGAACGATGATGTCGTTGCTGCACTACGGGAACGGTATGGATTAGGGGAACCGTTGTATGTACGGTATGCAAAATGGTTCATCGGAATTCTGCATGGGGATTTAGGGCAATCGTTGTTATACAATAAACCGGTGAGCAAGATTATATTAGAGCGATTACCGTGGAGTGTAACGATAACCGTATGTGCGTTTTGTTTTGTATGGCTCATTGGTTTACCCATCGGAGTTTTTTCGGCAACCCATCAATATTCAATTCGGGATTATATCTTTACGTTTCTCGGATTTATTGGCATTTCAATTCCTGGGTTTGTTTTAGCCATCATTCTATTATGGCTATACTTTATTAATACCGGTAAAGTCGCAATAGGTCTTTTTTCACCGGAATATGTTTCCGCACCATGGAGTTTGGCGAAATTCATCGATTTGCTGAAACATCTCTGGCTACCGGCAATCATATTAGGCTTACATGGGACCGCAGGATTAATTCGAACGATTCGGGCAAATCTACTTGATGAACTGCAAAAACCGTATGTCATGGTTGCCCGAGCTAAAGGGTTATCGGAAAGAAAACTGCTCTATAAATATCCGTTTAGAATAGCAATAAATCCGGCAATTAGTACTATTGGTTGGATACTTCCCGCACTGGTTGGTGGTGAACTACTCATTTCGTTAGTTCTCGGATTACCAACGCTCGCGCCGATTATGCTCGAAGCGCTGATGAATCAGGATATGTTTCTAGCAGGTAGTATTGTAATGGTGTTAAGTTCGTTGACAGTTATCGGAACCTTAATTTCCGATTTATTACTTGCTTGGGTCGATCCACGGATCCGTGAATCGGTATAACTCAAGGATGAAGTACAAAGCATTAGGATGAAATCGAATAAAGACGAAAAAATATTCATGGCTTCCCAGTGGCAGTTAATTCGCTGGAAGTTTTTGAGCCATAAAATGGCAGTGGTGGCTAGTATTATTTTACTCATCTTCTATGGTATAGCAGCTTTGTGTGAGTTTTTATCTCCTAATGACCCACGGAAACGCAATATTGCGTATCTCAATGCCCCGCCACAAGGAATCCATTTTATTGATACGAATGGTAAATTTCATTTTCGACCGTTTGTCTATCCGATGACCATGACTCGAGATCCGGTAACCTATCGAGAAAAATATCTTATCAACTATCACCAGCGAATTCCGATATATTTTTTTGTTCGCGGTGATGAATATAAATTATGGGGATTGTTCAAATGTTCCCGACATTTATTTGGAACTGGGATAGCCTCGCAGCCGATATATCTTTTAGGAACTGATAAAGCCGGAAGATGTTTACTCTCGAGGATATTTTACGGCAGCCGGATTTCGTTAACGGTCGGTCTATTAGGAATTGGTATAAGTTTTTTATTAGGAATAATCATTGGCGGAATTTCAGGATATTATGGCGGATGGATTGACCGTGTCATTCAGCGAATCATCGAGTTTATTATGGGGATTCCGAGTTTACCGTTATGGATGGGATTATCTGCGGCATTACCGCCGTATTGGTCAATGGTAAAAATTTATTTTGGCATTATTATCATTCTTTCGTTGATTGGTTGGACATCGTTAGCGCGAGTGGTACGCGGAAAATTCATGGCGTTACGGGAAGAAGATTTTGTTATGGCAGCTCGATTAGATGGCGCTTCCACACTACGAATTATCTTTAAATATTTACTTCCTTCGTTTTATAGTCATATCATTGCGGTGATGACGTTAGCTATTCCCGGAATGATCCTCGGAGAAACTGCATTAAGTTTCATTGGATTAGGATTACAATCCCCAGCGATTAGCTGGGGGGTATTGCTGAAAGATGCGCAGAATATCCCGGCCATCGCTCATACCCCGTGGTTATTAAGTCCGGCAATATTTGTTTTAGTTGTTGTTCTAGCATTCAATTTTGTTGGTGATGGATTGCGAGATGCTGCTGATCCGTATAGTCGGGTGTAACGTTTGGTATCAAAGATATTACCATCAAGCTTCAATAGCATTTAGCCGAACTTCTTTGACCAAGGATAAGCTCAGGGTTAGTAATCTTTTAAGGTTAGATGTTTATGTCAAGCTACAGGTTTGATATTCTGCTAAAGACGGACGGAACCTAGGATTAGTGATTGAAATTATGCAGGATAACCAGTTACTTTCGGTAAAAAATCTTAAAACCTATTTTTATTCTCGTGAAGGTGTTTTAAAGGCGCTCAACGGTGTATCTTTTTCAGTTAATCCGGGTGAAGTTCTCGGAATTGCCGGAGAAAGTGGCTGCGGGAAAAGTATAACTGCGTTATCGATACTTCGTATTCTGCCGAAACACGCGCAAATTGTTGACGGCGAGATTTTATTCCATTCACATTATAATGGGGTCAGGATAATTGACTTAGCTAAACAAGACCCATTAGGAAGCGAAATTCGGGCGATTCGCGGAAAAGAAATTGCGATGGTATTTCAGGAACCGATGACTTCGTTCAGTCCAGTCCATACGATCGGAAACCAGATTATGGAAGTCATTCGCTTACATCGGAAAAGTAGTAAAGCTGATGCGCGCGAGCAAGCAATTGCGATGCTGCGGAAAGTGAAAATGCCGAAACCGGAACAACAACTTGATGCCTATCCATTCCATCTATCCGGCGGGATGCGACAACGGGCAATGATTGCTATGGCGTTATCCTGCAATCCGAAGCTGCTAATTGCAGATGAACCGACTACTGCATTAGATGCAACCATTCAAGCACAAATTATCGATTTACTAATCCAGCTACAGCAGGAATTGAAAATGTCGGTTATTCTTATCACCCACGATTTGGGAATTATTGCCGAATTGGCGAAAAAAATATTGATCATGTATCTAGGCGAAAATATAGAATATGGAGCAGTAAATAATATTTTTATAAACCCGAAACATCCATATACCCGGGGATTACTTGCGGCAATCCCGAAGTTAGGTAAAAAATCGAAATCAAAATTAGCGGTCATCAGCGGGACCGTCCCAAGTTTATACGAGCGACCGAGCGGATGTCCGTTCCATCCCCGATGTCCGAATTATATTGGTACAATATGTAAAGAGCAGAAACCGAACGAAACGGTTATAGCTTTGAATCATTCTGTTTGGTGTCATCTATATCAATAAAATGCGTAGTGATGTACTGTTACAGGTTGATAAGTTAAAGAAATATTTTATTGCAACTAAAGGGTTAACCCGCCGTATTGTCGGATTGGTAAAAGCGGTTGACGAGATTAGTTTTGATATTCGACACGGGGAGACGGTTGGATTAGTCGGAGAGAGCGGCTGCGGGAAAACAACCGTTGGTCGTTGTTTACTTCGTGCGATTGAACCTACGTCCGGAAGAATATTGTTTCGGTTTGATGAATCCCACGAACCGGTAGATATTTGCCGATTAGAAAAAGAACAGTTGAAAGAAATCAGGCGGTGGTTACGCCTGATTTTTCAGGATCCGTATTCGTCATTGAACCCGAGAATGAATGTTATGGAAATCATTGCTGAACCACTGATTGTAAATAGATTGGTTACCAATAAAACTGAAATTGAGCATCGTGTTGCAGAAATGCTCAAACATGTTGGGTTAGATCCGCAGCATTTACGACGATATCCGCATGCGTTTAGCGGCGGACAACGGCAGCGAATCGCAATAGCCCGGGCGTTGATATCAGAACCAAAATTTGTTGTTGCCGACGAACCGATTTCAGCGTTAGATGTTTCCGTGCAAGCGCAAATTCTGAATTTATTGCAAGAGTTACAGGAGAAATTCAAATTAACCTATTTATTTATTGCGCATAATTTAGCTGCAGTTGAGCATATCAGTGAACGGATTGCAGTGATGTATGTAGGTAAACTCGTTGAATTAGCTGATACCGAAGAACTGTTTGCGATGCCGAAACATCCTTATACAGAAGCGTTACTATCCGCAGCATCGAGTCCGGAACCAGGGTATAAAGAGAAAAAGAAACGAATTATCCTCGAAGGAGATATCGCTGACCCAGCAAATCCGCCGACTGGTTGTTATTTTCATCCGCGATGTCGATATGCAAAAGAAATTTGTAAGCTTGAATCGCCAGCATTCGTTAATATTAATCCAATGAGTGCTAAACCGCATTATTCAGCATGTCATTTTGCTGAAACTCTGAACCTAGCTGGAATATCAGGGTAATCAAATTAATTTGATATAGAATTAGCACAATGAAAGTGGTATTTAAATGTGATAACGAGTAAAAGAGTTAAAATGGTAAAATGATATGAATCCAATATCAGTTATTATAATCGGAGCTGGATCACGAGGGTATAATTACGGTACGTATGCAATAGCATTTCCTGACCGTATGAGAGTAATTGGAGTGGCTGAACCGAGAGAATACTATCGAACTAGGTTAGCACAGCTGCATCAGATCCCTTCAGAGAATATCGCGAATGACTGGCGGGAACTAGCCGACCGTCCAAAATTTGCTGATGCGGTAATTATCGCCACGCAAGATACGATGCATACTGAACCAGCGATTGCGTTTAGTAAACAAGGATACCATATCCTGCTTGAAAAACCCATGGCATCAAATGAAACGGATTGCCGACGGATTGCCGAGCAGGTACGAAACTCGCATATCATCTTTGCGGTATGCCATACTATGCGGTATACCTCATATACGCGTAAAGTGAAACAACTGGTTACCAGCGGACTTATCGGTGATGTAGTTAATATCCAATTGTTAGAGCCGGTCGGATATTGGCATCAAGCACATTCGTTCGTTCGTGGGAATTGGCGGAATGAAGCGGAATCTTCTCCGATGTTATTAGCAAAAAGTTGTCATGACCTTGATTGGATTCGATATATCATGGGCGTCCCCTGCATAGCCGTTCAATCATTTGGTACCTTAAAACATTTCCGTCCTGAAGAAAAACCTGTGGGAGCGGGGGATCGATGTCTCGATTGTTCGATTGAATCGAAATGTCCCTATTCAGCGAAAAAAATATATTTAGGATGTTTAGCGCGGGGAATTACCACCTGGCCGGTGAGTATTATAACTCCGGAAGTAAACGAGCCGAACGTTATTATCGCGTTACGGGACGGTCCGTATGGCCGGTGCGTTTATGCATGTGATAATGATGTGGTTGATAATCAGGTGGTTAACCTGCTTTTTGCTGGTAATCGTACTGCTTCGTTCACCATGATAGCGTTTACCGAATCCGCACCGCGGCAAGTTCGGATTTTCGGGACGCTCGGTCAATTGGAAGGTGACGGGACGAAATTACGACATTTTGATTTTTTAACTGATACTTGGCAAGAAATCTTACCGGATAAGGTCGACTATCCAGTTTTGAAAGGACATAGCGGCGGTGATTTCGAACTCCTGCACACATTTATTACCGCAGTAGCAAAAGATGACCCGACGCTTATTCTATCTGGTCCTGAAGAAACGCTTGAAACTCATCTGATAGTATTCGCAGCTGAGAAATCGCGACACCAACATATCGTTGTGCCAATTGAAATAGAGAGGGGAAACCGAAGTTGTTCGGAGTTAGATCCCAATATATAGTTTCTCGCGTGCTTTTTTTTGATAGCGCCTATTATCCTATCTGAGCCGCTGGAATAGATTATGCCAATGCCTATTAGGATTCGATACTATTTAGTTGCAGGAGACTGCAACGTTACACGAGCTATCGCTGAGTGAGAAAATGATGCTTAACAAGCCTGCGTTTTACCTTTCAAGCTATTCATCCCTCGAGGCATAAGATTATTGATAGAATATTTCCTATTCTATGATTCGGGATAAATCATCAGGCTTGGCTATTCTAAATGAACATACATATCCCATTTTTCCGCCGGTATCGGCAGCGGTTGATTAAGATGAATTGATTGTATTGCTAGATTACAGAGTAACGTTGCACGATATCCTGCTACGACATCACACGGTTCCGGTGTATTATGAATTATCGAATCAATAAATCCATCAAACATCCCCTGATATCCATGGTCAACCATTAACGAACCCCAATCTTGTTTTGCATTTTGTGAGGTTTGAACACGATACCTATATTTTTCGAGGTATCCTTGGAATCCGCCTTGTGTTCCGATATTCGGAAATGGGTCTCTTTCTAGCGGAAATAATTCTCGCTGTTCTCCTGGTCTACCAAAGTATTGATTTTCTACATAGAATTCCATTCTGAATAATGCACCATCCGCTGCAATTTCAAACATTTCTTTTGGATAATCAAAGGTACCGTTTGGAGTATATATGATGGTAGCAGAATTTCCACTCTGAAATGTGAGATAGATACCATACCGCATTCTGGCTGAACCCCACGCTCTAATTTCTATCGGGCGATCTTGGTCGAACAACCAACATGCTAAATCGAGCCAATGTCCAGCTTCACCGATAATCAAACCACCACCACTATAAGGGTCGAGATGAATCATGCGATAGGTTGAACTTTCATCTTGTACGCGCACTAAAAAATCACTGACGGTTTCTTCTAGTAATTTATCGCGTTTGCTTTCGATATACCTCCACGGTTGATGTTTTGGTTTTTTTATATGATTAAGCCATTCTCGTTTCAAAGCGAGTACTGCCGGCGCTTTTCTCCGCATGTAATCAACACAAAATTTTTTGCCGCCTTTTCGGACAGCTTTGATAATCTCGTAACATTCTTTTTCATGTAACGCCATCGGTTTTTCACAGAATATGTGTTTTCCATGGTTCGTTGCACTTTGGATAATTTCAACTCTACCATCGTGAGGTGTAGCAATACAGATTATATCAACCTCCGGGTCAGTGGTTACCTCTTGAAATGAATCTGTTACCTTTTCAACATTAAATCTTTCCGCGTAGGCTATGGCATTTTTATGAGAAATATCGCAAGCCCATTTTATTTTGGCGATATGTGGGTTCCGTAGACAATTAGGACCATGTTGTTCTCTAGCAAATGCGCCGCAACCAATTTGTCCAACAACAAATTTATGGTTAACCATACGAACACCTCTTATAGCAATAGGAGTAATGTAACTGGAGCATTATTACCCAATATATTTAATCGGCGTACGTTGTTTCCCTGACTGCCGGAATGCAACTGCGTCATCGATAATTTTGGTTATATCATACACCGGATTATATCCTAAAATAGACCTTGCTTTAGCGATATTGTGCTGGAAATCATGATATTCAGGACAAATAAACTCTACCACCGGTAAACCTAATTTTTTACTGAGATATTTTGCTGCATAATCATAACTGAACGGTGCAGGACCTGCAATGGTAAACGCATGACCGATAGCCGCGGGGTTTCCAATCGCGAGTAGGCATGCTTGCACAACATCTTTTATCCCTACCACATGCCGAATTCCTGGTGTTCCGTCAGATTTAAGAAGTTTCGCTACAGCATCACGATTTTTCTTGAAATACATCTTTTGTTCTTTCGTTTTTGCTAGTTCTTTCCAAACTGGAACACCAAAATTTGGTTCTTTCAGAGTCATATGCGCAATCGCGTCATCTTCGTCCCAGACCCACGAAAACCGCAGTACCGTTATCGGGGTACCATATTGAATCCGATATTGTTCACACATGGTTTCTTCAAGCACCTTGGAAAATGCGTAGTAACCCGGATATGCCGCATGCGGGAACGTTTCATCTATCGGAAAGGGACGAGGATAATAATATATCCCTGCTCGGGCGTCAGAACCGGCTTGAATAAATTGTTTAATATGCCCGCACCGCATTGCTTCGTCTAAAAGGTAGAACGTTCCTTTTATATTCGTTTCCATGAACAATTCCCGGTTTTCTTTACAATTAGCGAAATGGATTACCGCATCCATATTTTTTAAAGCTTTCGGAGCGAGTTTCGGGTCTCTGATATCACCTTTAATAATGTTGACTCCTTTACACTCAATCTTTTCATTATCGAACTCGAGCGCAGTTACCTGGTATCCAGCTTTAACTAATTCCGGTAACAATGCTCTACCAATTTTACCACTACCACCGGTCATAAAAATATTTTTAATCTTCATAAAACAAAACTCCTCCTTTGAAAAATAATGTTTAAAATGCTTTGCTACATAGAAAAATACCCGTTTCAAATTAATTTTTAGCGATTGCCTATTTAATCTAGCCTATCTAAGAAACCGGTAGTATTTTTTTATCAATGAAATTGTACCATGTTCATTTATTATTTTCAAAAATGCTTTTAAGATATTTTATACTTTCTGCTGCAATATTTCTTTTCTAGTTCGAGGCGGAAACGTTAGCTACCGAATCAGCAAAAGTAAACGGTGCTATTTCAATTCTATTGTAGCCCAGCGAAGATACACATAACAGGTTACTTTTTCCCAATGCCATCCTTGAAATATTTCATTACAAATGCCAAGTTTCATACGAGGTGGAACAAAATGTAGATTCCGCTTACATATTTTTATATTCCATAAATTCGATAACCACTTTATCCTTACTTTCAAAAAATCCTACTCGCAATGATTCATTGACCTGGAACGGCGCTAATAATACGTTCAAGCCAGCAGCTGCCTGTTCAATATTATCAACTCTGAACGCTAAATGCGGTTGATTTCTAACCGGACCGGTAACAGGGCTATCCGGTTCGTATCGTAACCATTCAATTCGATAAGGATGGTGACTAGGGTCGGTTACCCAAACCCGAGTAGGTTCAACCCAAATTTCATTTTCTTTTTTTTCAGTAGTAATTAATCCGAGATGGTCGAAAATCATGCTTCCCTCCTAGCTAACCAACGTTATTTCTTTTCCGATTTTCGCTGATTCTTCAGCAGCAGTAACTATAGCTACTGCTTGCCGAGATTCTTGCGGTGTAATAATTGTCGGAGCCGTGTTGGTAAGAATACAATTTAAAAAATACGCAAGTTCTTCTTTCAGAGCTCCGATTCTGCCGATATGGATTTTAGGCCAGTAAACAGTATCAGGATATTTCCATCCGGTAGATGAACTTATTGCTACAGAATCGCCTGGGCTATTAATATAGATCGAACCTTTTTCGCCAATAATCTCCATTTTGGCATCAAGTTCAAATGGCGTATTATCTGGCAAACACCAAACATTCTCTAGCACCGCCACTGCTCCCGTACTCAAAGAGCACATTGTCCATCCTAAGTCCGGATTTGGTAGATTTCGATATTGCACAGTTTTCGCATATACGGTTTTAACTTTTGCATTGGTAAACCATAGAATAATATCAATATCGTGAACCCCGTCTCCAACGATAGGAGAAATTTTCGTCAGAACCTGTTCGGTTACTTTCGCCGGAATATTTCTTCGGGCATAAATAGAGAGAATGTTTCCAAGGTTTCCCGCATCAATATAACGTTTCGCTAAAGCATACGAGGGATCAAAACGACAGATATGTCCTACCATAAAGAATTTTTCAGTATGTTTTAGTGCAGCGATGATTTGATCACATTCAGTCACGGAAGCAGCCATCGGTTTCTCTAAAAATATATGTTTTTTCGCTTGGATTGCTGCCAAGGTCGGTTGAAGATGGTCGTTGATATGGGTAACAATACTGACGGCATCGACTTCCGGATTGGCGAGCAATTCATTATAATCCGTATATGCATACGGTACGTTATATTTCTTGGTTATTTCTTCTAATCGCGATTGACGACGTGTACATACTGCTATTACCTCAGTTTGTGGTAAGGTTTTTAACGCTTCAATATGTTTTTCACCGAAAAAACCTAAACCAATAACTCCATATCTAATCTTATTCACAAACGAAACCCTCCCAATATTACTTATTATTATTCCTTATTGTTGATGATGATGGCGGTGGTGGAACTGTGATAATTTTTCCACCTTGCCGTAACGATTCAGTTGCTGCATACCCAACCGCGACACTCATTCTTCCGTCTAATGGATTGACCAGCGGCTTTTTATCGTAAAGAATCATATTAATAAAATCTTGGGCGATCAGAAAATCGGAACCACTATGAGAACTATCACCTTGTTTCAGTGTATATTCACCATCAGCATAACTTTTCCATTTCATTTTGTTATTTCTCATGAGGAGTTTAACCGTTGTTCTATCCGTAGTATTTTCGATGCGACCTTCAGTTCCGATAATCGTATAATTTCTGAAATAATCCGGGGTAAAAAAACATTGCATATAGACCGCTTTAATATTATTTTCGAGTTCCATCATCACTATATTGTTATCTTCAACGTTTATTTCTTTACGAAAAGCGCAAAGTTCGCGTCGTTTATTATCAACGAATTCCATACACAGCTCTTGTTCACAGCATGCAGAACATTTCAGGTTGTTGGGTTTGGTACCGCCGTAATAATCTAAACTCCCGAACGCTGCAACCTTTTTCGTATACTGACCGGTTAACCAATGTATCATATCGAAATCGTGACTCGCTTTGTGTAATAAGAGACTGGTAACCCATTTAGTATTAGCATGCCAATCGTGATAATAACTCGCTCCGCCGTTCCCGACAAAATGGCGTACCCAAACCGATTTGATTTCCCCGATAGCACCTGAATCAATAATATTTTTCATAAGTCTAAATATCGGCATATATCGCATATTAAATCCGACCATAAAATGTTTATGCGATTTATGCCACGCAACAAGCATGCGGTCACAACCTGATGTAGTTATTGCCATTGGTTTCTCACAATATACATGTTTACCCGCTGCAAATGCAGCGATGGTATAGTGTTCGTGGGTATGATCCGGGGACATGACCGCAACGGCGTCAATATCTTTTTTCCGGAGAAGTTCTTGGTAATCGCAGGTTATCAATGCCTGCTGGTTGACCTCCTTTCGGAAGTCGTTAAGCATTTCCTGATTGATATCAGCTCCGGCGATAACCACGGATTTCCCCTCAGGGTTATGCCAATATTTCGATAATCGAGCTCGTCTCCCAACCCCAATAATACCAATTCTTATCTTGTTCACATTCCGTCGTTTCCTTTCTTGGAGTCAATTGCACCGAGATATACCCCATCATTTTCTAAAACACTTTGCAACAAGGATATTTCGAGCTGGGAAGGTATTATTTGTTTATAAACCGCAATTGCTGCAGCTGTACCTGCAGCTTGTCCGATAGCCATACATGCAGGCATGATGCGAACGGAACCCAATGCTTCATGTGTAGTTGAAATACATCTCCCTGCAACTAATAAATTATCGACCTTATCTGGCAGAAGACACCGATAGGGAATCATATAATAATTTTTTGGTTTCTGCAGGTCATGATATTTTTTCTTCTGATTTGTTGGAAGATGGATATCAATATGGTAGGCATTGCAGGCGATGCCATCATAGAATTGTTTACCCGATACAATATCCTCTTTCGTTAACATATATTTTCCTCGAATTCGTCGGGATTCACGAATACCAACTTGCATTGCCGTATCAATTAAATAAGCATGGCTACATCCCCGGACATATTTCCGAAAAAATAAAAGGATTTCCTGCGCTTGCTGTCTTCCGATAATTTCTGCTTGACTGATATCAGTTGGTGAAATGGGGTTCAAATCATAGATATGCGACATATTAACCGCGATTACTCCGGGCATTCCCGGAACAAATTCCGCTGCACCTATCCCGTCGGTATCGAAGGTTAATTCACCGTTCCGTTTCGCAAGGTTGATTTCTTCTGCATATCGGAAATTCCCTTCCCATCGATATTCTTTTTCGTCAACACCACCTAACCGACATACCATTGTCATAGGTTGTACCCAACCAGTTTTAGCATCGCCAACTTCATACGGAACCCCACTTAAACTCGCAAGGGTTCCATCGCCAGTAGCGTCAATATATTGTTGCGCAACGATTTTCTTTAACCCTGATTTCGTCGCAATCGTTATATGGTCAATCAATCCGTTTTTCACTGCTACATCCACTAAAAGAGTATGATACCATACGCTCACCCCTGCTTGGACAAGCATCGCATCGAGAACAAATTTTAAAGTTTCCGAATTGATAGGAATGAATCCGGTAGCGCGTTCTTCCGCAGCTTTTAATGCAAGAAGTCTGGACAGTATCTCTTCGGGAATACCTCGAATAATTCTTTCTTGCCCATTATCAAACGGACCGAAGATAGATAACAGACCGGAAGTAGCCATCCCTCCGGCACAGTTCTCCTTTTCAATTAACAACGTTTTACATTGTTTTCTACCAGCGGCAATCGCTGCAACCGTTCCTGCAGCACCAGCGCCCACAATAACAATATCATAATCATATTTGTTCATGGTTATTTCATTCCCTATTTGATATAAGAGCGTTATTCCTTTTTCTCGATAACCTAAACTTAAATTTTATTTTTATTTCTGATTTCAATATATTTCTTAGCGATATTCGTACAGGCAGTATCAAAATCGAGTTTCCCCGCTTCAACTAATTCAAACTGGCTCAACGTATAATCGTTCCATTCATATTGTCCGATAAACGTCGGATATGCTTCAGAATGAACCACCGCATCAAAAAATATCTTGTTTACTTCCGGAGAAAAATGCATCGTTAAAAATTCTTCCGATGTACCATTGGAATAGAGAATGGAGATATCCGACCTGGTTGTAAGAATATATTTCTGTCCGGATTTACTAATAGCAAACTTTAGAAATTCCCAGCATGCTTCAGGATATTTTGTTTTTTGCGAGATTGCTAGCGAAATGGTAACCCGGTTTGTGGTTGCGCGTTTCCCTTTCGGCAAGGGCGCTATACCCCATTTGAATTTTAGTTTGTCTAAGTTATATACATGCCACCATCGGCCACATTTCGACATAGCGACTTTTCCAGATAAAAAAGCAAAATTAGCAAAACCCGGCGCATAGAAATTACCGGAATTAATTTCTTTGCTCAACGGAGCGACATGTTCTTTCATTTTTAAATCTAATGCCCAGCGTATCGTTTCTTTAACTTCTTTATTTTCAATGAGACATCGTTCTCCATCTTCGCTGAATAAGCGAAGATTATTTTGTATAATATACATATACAGGTCCCAATTCGGTCCGCCTAACGATGATGGTACCGCTTCCCAACCGAACTGATCAATACGACCGTCGCCGTTAGTATCTTTCGTTAATTTTTTCGCTGCGGTTAAAAAATCGGTCCAGGTCCAATCTGAAGTTGGATAGGATAAATGTTCTTTATCAAACAAATCCTGGTTATAAATCATAGCAATTGCATTAGTCCAGAACGGAACCGCATAATGTTTTCCAAGATATTTCGTATCATCAAGGAGTCCAGGAATAATATCATTTTTCAAATTGATAAACGTTGTGTCTTGTTCCATATACGAATCTAATGGCAAAATTACGCCCCGATGCGCATATTCAATTAAATCAACCGGCCCTAATATCATCATATCCGGTGCCATTCCCCCGGAAATTAAGGTGAGTAGTTTTCGTTCATACGGGGATTCTACAGGAAAATATTCAACGGTTACTTCTGGATTTAAACTATTGTATTGGTCAATGAGTGTAGTTACAGAAACCCGATTAATCCTATCAGCCCAGAACGCAAATTTAACCACCTTTTTTTCTCGCTGATTACCGCAAGATGCTGTTAAAAAGGCTATGATAATACTACAAGCCAATCCTATAAAAATTGGTTTGTTGATCTTTTTAATGAGATTCCGAAAATTCATATAGTCAATTTTCTTAATATCCATAACTTTATGTTACTTTCTGAAATAAATTCTTATTAAACTTCTTAACTTTTATGTAAATTATAATAAGATATAAGGTTACTATTTGTCAATCTTATTATCTATAACATATTTATATGTATTGCTTATTGCCGCGAATTTCTTTTATAGACTGATATCTTAGATTCATAGGTTGTACGGTTGTACGAAAACGTAAGTGTTTGTTTATTTTCTATTTGAGTTTCGGTAGCTGAAAATAAAGCAGGTTTAGATTGCTAGCTTGGGCCTGCACGTTTCGAGTTAATATATAAAACGGCGAGATACACAAACCATTTTTCAAAGGATAATTTAATGATTCGGTATCTTCAAGAGCAATCCTCAGCCATAATCTTGCTATTCAATTCCGAATAAAAAGGTTCTACGATATAATTAATAATTGACATCAATTTATACGAAAAAAGTTGACAAAATAATTTTTATGTGATATAGTTTTAATATCAAAATTGTAAATAACCGGGTTGAACTAATCATCTTTTTCTCCATAGCTTATATAGAATATAATCGAAAAATTTTTTTAAATTGATTTTTTATTCTCGATTGCTATGTGGTATTGTTGCTAAACTAGCAATTGAGCACAACGCAATAAGCAATAATTAAAAAAATTTTTTCCTAAAACGGAAAGGAGGGTTAAGATAGATGGATAGTAAAAATAAATACCAAATTTATGTTACTCAAGAAAGGAGGGAATATGTTATGAGACGTTTTTTAGTTTTCGTTTTTATGACTATCGGAATTGTATTACCGCTCACCGCTCAATCGCAAGAAGTCTGGATTGATGCTTCGCAACCCACCGATACGTCTGTTGCGCGATATCAGACCTTACAGGAAGCGATTGCCCAATTTAATCCCGGCGGACTCTATTATGAAGCTTTGGATGTAACCCCGAATATCTTTAATGTGAAGAACACTGCGCCCGTTGGACCCGGAACAGGTCAGATTCTGTTCACGTTGAAAGGTTCAGAAATGGGAATACAGCCGGGTGAACCGGGATATTGTCGGGCAACAGTTATCGTTCGCGCTGACCCGACCATTTCGACGCCGACATATACCTCACCTACCACTGAGTATCGCCCAATTATTTTAGTTCCAGAATTGCCGTATACTGGAGGTAATAGAGCTGATAAAGCAATTGCGATCGATAGCATTGGCTCAGCGTATTATCGGTTTGAAAATTTAATTTTTATGCCGCCGGTATTGCCGGATAAAATTTTGGGTAGTATAACGACCCATAATGACGGTGATGTTTTCTGGATAAACTGGAATTATCGGACTGACCCAAGTTCGGAAATTGTATTAAAAAACTGCCTATTAACTTCGAATGCTGGTGATACGACTCCGGGATGTTACGAAAATGGATTATACGGCAATTGCACCGTGAAAGCAAACTCGACAATTATTGGCGATGAATGGCTTGCGTTGGAAGCAGCGTTTATGTCACGGAGTTTAACGCGAATAGCTACCTTTTCGAAGACCGCATACACTATAGTTCCGCCTTATGTGCCGATGACAACAGTATCAGGTGTATTCGTTAATCCAGATGGTTCCGGTCGAAATTATGCAGCACCAGCGACGTATACGCTCGAATCAGTACTATCTGATAGTGCTACACAAGTTACGGTTGGTTGGACACCACTAAATTCGGTAACCGGTGTGTGGACAAATAGCGCCGGAGCGGGATTCAATTTCTACAGTGGTCCTGGTAATAGTTTTACCAGCGGTGGAATTATTACATTGAATTCAGTGACTACATTACCTGGTGCTGGGACTCCGGTTTGGGTCACATATAATGCGGGGACGGCAGCAGATGTATTTTCGGGGATGACAATTCAGCTTAATGGCGCCGCATTACCTGGTGGAGCTGGTACCCCGGTCTGGGTAAGCTATACATTAGATTCAGCAACGTGGGCGACGAACTTCAGTAAACAGGGACCGAAAATTGTTTTTGATAATACCATTATCACCCAGGCTAAAGGATACGGAACAATGATCCACGGTGGTGTTGTCCAGATTCTCCCTGGAACACGGTTCGATTATAACGATGCGATTGGTTTTTGTTTATGGACTCCGGCAGTGAAATTAACCGCTATCGGAACACCATCAAATCCGATTTCGTTCAGTGGTAATAATCGTGGTGCGCGATTTGTTACCTATTCAACGCATTCGAGTTCAAATCAGTTCGCTAGCAACCTGTATATTGCGAATCCAGCAGCTCCGTTCCCATGCCATGAAGCCTATTTCCAATATTGCAATTTCGATAATGCACTCCCGCAGGATATTTTTGGCGTTGGTGTTACCGAAAACATTGTTAATGATAATCCGTGGTCAGTAATGACGATGAAAAACTGCAATATTCGACAAACGCCGCTCGGTACCTATGCTGTAGCGACCGGTACGGAAATAATCAATATCCTCCAACACGGGGTTAGTTTAACAATCGAAGATAGTTTAATTAGTTGGTTAGACCCAGGTAGAGGATATACGGTTATTCGAGTGCGCAATACTCCACGTGAAATTGTATTAAGAAATGTTGATGTGATACGTTCACCGAATGCAACGGACCAGATTCTGAATACTTGGTGTATAGTTACGGTAGATTACGATAATAATCCTGCTAATGGTATCCAGCCTGGACAAGTGATTTTGGATAATTGTCGGTTTGTCGGCGGAAATCGTACCGGTACAGATTGGTTAATCCTGCAACGAGCGAATACCAATATCCAGTCGCCTGGATTGCCTGTGTTTACTTTGACAAACTGTACATTTGACCCAGCGACAACCAGTAACGGTAGATATGGAATATATATTGACGGAGTAACTTCGTTTACTGCGACTTCGTGCAAGTTCTATAATCCATGGAGTAGTGCGATGTATGCAGCTGGTGCAGCAAAAGATGTTCGGTTCGAGAAATGCACGTTCTACAATTGGGGCGTTCGAGGTACAGGGAATATGGCGCTATATAACGATGTTAGAAATGCGACTAATACCACTACTTTCATTGGCTGTACCTTCTATACGCCAGATCCAGACAGAAATTTCGTAGTTCTGGTAAACGCTGCAGCGGTAACTACACAAGTCAACTTGCGGGATTGTGTTCTTTCCGCCTATAACGGAACGGGAGTTGATAACCGGTCAACAGCACCAGGTGCGGCAATCAATGTTTATAATAGTGTATTTGCTATCGGAACCAGTACTCCAGCGTTTGATAATACAGAACGACTTCTATCTGTAATTGGTTCCGGTGCAGCAACGGTATCATTGAACTCAGTATATTACGCGATGCCTTACTTTGCAAGTACAGATACGGCTAATCCGCAATTTTTAGCTGTCCGGAATACGTTCCTAGCTGGGAAAGGTACTGGAGGTACAAATCTTGCTGGTAGCGGAAGTTATGTTGGTGGTATAACGCCGAAATGCGTTGATACTGATGAATATACAATACCAGGAAGTAATCCTATCGGAACCTATGTGTTCGGTATCGGAACTACTGGCGCTTCATTAGCGGAATTAACACCGGTATTATTCCGGTTGACTTCGGTTACCACAACTGCTGGTACTGCACCACGAATTCAAGCGAAAGTAACGGATGCAAAACATCCGTTTGCAAACGATACGAGCGGATTGTTAGGTGGTCAATATTTTGTATCGCGTTACTTCACTTTGGATACGACTGCCATCGGGATTTCTGTAATGACCGCGCATATTACCTTGACTTACACTGCAGCGGATTCAACGGATGCTAATCTCGGAGCTGGGACAATCGGGACGGATGTTTATATGAACAAATGGGATGGTGCGACGTGGACATATTCTGTTCCAAATTCACGTGGTTGGATAGATAATTATAATCTCTATACAATCACTATGAACAACCAGAGCTCGCTTTCCGATTGGACTATCAGCGGTCCGTTTGGTGTGCCGGTTGAATTATCCCGATTTGAAATAGAAGCAGTTATTGACCCGAAGAAGTAAACTGCGGTTTTATGGGAGGAGAGTTTCCAGAACTCTCTTCCCATTTTTAATAGATTGATTGAGACATTTTTGTTAAAAAGATTTGCTGGATTAAAAGGGGAATATAGTGTGGAATCATTATATTGCTGTTTAGTTAAAATGGGACATTACGGGCATAAAAAACATGTTACGAAAAAATTTATTATTCGCTCACAAAACGCTGTTGACGCTATGATGAAAGCGAAACAATTGCCCGGAGTGAAAAAAGGATGTGCGCATCTTCAGGGACAGAGTGTACTGGAAGTGTATCCAGTTAAGCCATATACTTCATAATTTTAAGGAGGTGAAAATAAAATATGGATAGAAAAGGGTTTACGTTGATAGAATTATTGATTGTTGTAGCCATAATTGCGATACTTGCTGCGATTGCGATACCGAATTTTCTCGCAGCGCAAACGCGAAGTAAAGTATCTCGAATCCAGAAGGATATGCAAACAGTAGCGACTGCGTTAGAAGCATACTATGTAGATAATAACGATTATTTACCCTGTTTTGAATATGGGAAAGGATATACTTATAATATCGTTCCACACGATATCCGACTAGTGCGGTTAAGTACACCGATAGCGTATTTAAGTAGTATTCCTAAGGATACATTTCAGGAAGCACGTCGCGCATATACCGACCCGGCGTATGTTAATGTGACTAAAGAGCGGCAATTTGATTATTGGTATTGGGATGCTAAACTCTACGGAGCAGCAACACGACATCATGAAATTTATGGTGGTCCGTTAGTTTGGCAGTTACGTTCGGTTGGACCGAATGGAAGGTTTGATGCACCATACGAAACTCGTGGCGTACAAGTATGGTATTTATCTACATCAGTTTATGACCCGACGAATGGTGTGGTTAGTCCCGGTGATATCTGGCGCGTTGGTCCGTAACGTATTAAAACCAAAAGTTCGGAAGTTGAGTTCAGCTGAATCTATCTCAAAAGAGGAGGGAGGTGCTGCTAACTTATGAAAAATATTATTGTCGTTATTTTAGTGTTACTATGTGCTATTCCCGGTTACGCCATTATTGGTACGCAATTATTACAAAATACCGGATTTGAAAATCCTATTTCCCTGGATACTATCGTTCGATATCGAACCCAGCTTGGACAATGGGGACTCGGAGCGTTTGCTCCTAACTCGGAAGGAATTTATCAGACGGATACATTGTATTTTGCTGGGAATAAAGCAGTATGTATTTCCCGAAGAACTGATGGTCGAGCTATTTCGCAATGGGCGGATGTAAGTCCGTATTCCGGAAAAAATCGTGTTCATATGGGATGTTGGGTATGTATTCCGAACGTCTATGCTGCACAAGGTTGGTATGCCGGCACTGGAAGAACTGGATATATTTCGAATACCTTTTCTACCGGGACTGGGGATGACCTTCACGTCGGCGCGTATAGCGCAGGAACAGGACCGTATGCAGCGTTAGCAACCTGGCAGCCGTTTTTCGGTTGGCCTCTCTGGATACCAGATACTTGTGTAAATTTCCGGACTTCGTTTTATTTAGATTATCGAGCTGGAGCGACTGATGATATTGATAACCATTTTATAGACGAGTATAAAGCGTGGGTTGATGACCAGGTTACTGAATATAAAGCGATTAATTTTGGTTCCCCGGTTATAGCGCTAGATACTGCACCTGCTAAAGATGATGATATGGAACGCGGTCATCCTTGGGTAATTAAAGACGGTGACCTGTATAAAATGTGGTATACAGGCAGAGCGCAGGATTCTGTATTTCGGATCTGTTATGCGGAATCGACAAACGGGATAGATTGGCTGCGGTTCGGTGCGGTCTATGCGTTTAATGATCATACCGCTGATGGATATTACTATGATACTACCCGTATTTGGATACCTTGTGTACTGAAAGAAGTTGATGGTGTTACAACAACTTACAAAATGTGGTATACCGGGCTGGGTCTTTGGAAAGACCGAGGAACTCCAGCGAATCGTATCTGTTATGCTACTTCTCCTGATGGAACGACGAATTGGACGCGATATGGTCCGGTGCTTGGTGTAGATACTGGCACGAAATTCACAATGAATGAAGGTTCAGCGATGTGTCCGCGAGTGATTAAAGTCGGTAATACCTACAAAATGTGGTTTTGTGACGATGGTGGAACCAAAATTGGATATAGTGAATCGACTGATGGGATTAATTGGAGTAAACCGTATCAGGTGATGCGAACTAGTACGATGACTTCCGATACTACACAATACGATAGTTTTAGACTCTGGTTACCAGGACCATATTATGATGCTGATGCTGAAGTATATCACCTTTGGTACACTAGCGGCACCTCAGCTTCACCGTGGGATATTTCTCACGCGGTATCAGATGATGGTTTCTTTTTCACGAAAGACCCAAGAAATCCGATAATTCGCACGAAAACTTCATCCGATTGGGATTATAATTTACGCGCAGCCCATGTGATTCGAGTTGGGAAAAAATTTAAGATGTGGTATAATCCTAGTGGTACAAAAGACGGAGTGAACGCTTGGCGCATTGCCTATGCTGAGGGGACGGTAGACAGTTCGCCGACGCAGATTGCGCCGCAGGTAGCGAATCGGAATCCTGGGAGTCAGATTGTGTTCACGCATACTGGTGGGGTAGCGCCGGTGACGTGGGTGAGTAGCAATTCTGGGATAGCGGCGATAGATAGCACAGCGAACAAGGGGCGGACGGCGTATGTTACGACTGGGTTGACGTATGGTACGGCGACGATAACGGCGGAGGATGTGTATGGGAATATGGCGACGGCGGAGGTAGTGGTGACGCCGACCAATGCGCCGTTACAGCTGGATATCCAGCCAGCGATTCTGCGCAAAGGGAACATCAGCTATACTTGGGAACTTTTCGAAGAATAATTTTGAAATATAACTGGGTTGAACGATGGTGCTGTTATTTTTTATATAACAGCACCATTTTTTACTATAAAAAACTATTAATATGAATCAAATATATAAACCTGTTAAAACTATCAATTGGTATGTAATACTTCTTATGTTTTTTAGTCTTATAACCTCTATCATTTCTGCAGAAAAAAAATATCAACATGATTTGGTTTTTTATACTATTTCTCCTATCACCAGCGAAAAAATTTTACCTTTCAATATTAAACTACCTGAAAAAATAGGACACGAGATGAATCTTATCGCTTGTCCTGGAGAATATGAACCGGGAAGTTTTGTCGTAGTAGCAAACTCAGATATTATCGGATTACATTTTACTGCAAGCGACCTGGTAGGTAAATCAGGAGTTATTCCAGCGAACAATGTCGATATTAAACTGGTTAAATGCTGGTATCAAGCGGGTAGCGCATGGATTGGTATCGGTCAAGATAAACGGGATAAAGTATTGGTTCCGGAACTATTGGTAAATGATGATACATTGGTTAAGGTGGATTATGAAAAAAAAGAGAACTATCTCAAACTTTCATTTCCAGATGGGGAACGCTATGTTTGGATTAGCGATACAACCGAATTACGACCATATTATGTTCCAACGCCGGAAGAATATCCGGTAAAAGATAGTCCGACCTTATTACCAGTGAACATACCAGCGAATTCACAGAAACAAGTCTGGGTTACTGTTCAAATACCTGAGGATGCATTATCTGGAATATATAAAGGGAAAATCAACTTGATGATTGGTAAAAAAAATGTCGGGACGATTACGCTAAACGTTAAAGTACTTCCGTTTAAACTCGCTGAGCCATACTATACCTCGAGTATATATTATCGAGGACGACTCGATGCCACGGGAAAAGGGTCGGTTTCTTCAGAACTGAAATCACGAACGCAGCTTATTGCTGAATATAAAAATATGTTAGCACATGGCGTAACGAATCCGATTGTATATCAACCGATTACAGATACCACATTATTAGGGGAAGTATTATCAATTCGTGAACAAGTAGGAATCAAGAACCAGCCGTTATATTATTTAGGATTAATTATTGAAAAGAAAGACCAGCTTGATACTATAAAATCAGCGTTAGCATTTTTTAAACAATATGGCATATCAGAAGTATACTTTTATGGGCGCGATGAAGCACGTGGTACGCGATTAACCGAACAGCGCGAAGCTTGGGATGAAACGCGAAAGGTCGGTGGTAAAATTTTTGTTGCCGGATATCGAGATAGTAATTTTGAAAAGATGGGTGATATCCAGGATTTATTAGTTTGTGCGTTTAAACCTTCAAAAGAAGAAGCAGATAAATGGCATTCGCTCGGTCATAAAATCTGGAGTTATTCCTATCCGCAGATTGGGGTCGAAAATCCAGAAGTATATCGCCGTAACTACGGTTTATTGTTATGGCAAAATAATTACGATGGCGCTGCAGATTATGCATATCAACATTCGTTTGGGAATATCTGGAATGATTTTGACCATCCGCAGTATCGCGACCATGTTTTTGCGTATCCGACGGTAGATGGAGTGATTGATACTATTGCTTGGGAAGGATATCGCGAAGGGGTAGATGATGTTCGCTATTTAACCACGTTACTGCAGGCTATAGAAACCGCGAAAAAATCAAACTCGTCTTCCTTACGAGATATTGCGGCGAAAGCGGAACAATACTTAGCGAATCTTAACCTCAACCGCAATCTCGATATCGTCCGATTAGAGATGATTTACTATATCTTACTGTTACACCAGAATCAACCTAAAACTGAAGTGGTGTTTGATTCGGTGTTAAGTTCAACTATTCAAGAAATACAGAAGAGTTATCCGATATATCAGCTTGAGCAAGAACCACAGTTGGATGGAAACGTGGAAGATGATATCGCTTGGCAAAATATCCCAGCAGCATCAGATTTTTTATTGTTGAAAAATCAAATTGAATTCGCTCCGAAACAAACCTACTTCAAAATAGGGTATACGAGTACCGCGCTATATGTAGGTATCGAATGTTTAGAACCAGAAATGGATAAAGTAAAGGGAGAGTATAAGGATAACCAGAGTGTGTGGTTAGATGATAGTAACGAAATATTTATTAAACCATACGGCAGCCGAGCTTATTACCAATTTGCGATAAATATTGCTAGCGCCCGATGGAGCGGAATCTCGTTTGGAGAAGGTAGCATTCCTTTAGACCAATGGCAAGGGAAAGCATATCGAGGTGAGCAAAAATGGTCCGTTGAATTAAAAATCCCGTTTTCAATATTGAAACGTATTCCGGAACATAATGAACAATGGCAGGGGAATATCTGCCGTAATGTTTATACTGCTGAAGAACGGTCAACCAGTTGGGCGCATCTTGAAACCGGATACCATATTCCCGAGAAATTCGGTACCTATATTTTCTATCAGAAAACGCTCTCTCCGGAAGAAGCACAGCGGATAACTCAGCAACTTACTACAACTTTTTATAAAAATCAGATTACAGAAAATCTTAGGTTCTTTTCCATCAATTATGAACCGGTATTATCAAAGTTATATAGAATGGCTAAACATAAAAAAGATATACAAACCCTGAAAAACGATTTTACGACCTTGAAAAATCAGTTGAAAATTTATGATTCATTATCATTACCGAACCAGAAAAGTCTATTTGCTCAGAGCGTGAGACTAAACAACACCGCAATTGATTTGGTTCGAGAAGTTATTATCCAAAATTTATTTACTACCGATTAAATCATCAAAGAGAGCGGTTCGAGTTTGAATATCTAGCCCTTATCTTGATGTCGACGACTACAATTATCAACGATAACGGGGGTTCAATCCATAGCTTGTTTTCTAATACAAAATTTGGGTTTGCGGTTCCGTTTCCCGGAGGAAAATACAAACGGATTATGATACCATAAGCCCTCGATGATATGCTTACATAATGTGTGTGATAGTTGTTTACTAGAAGACGGAACTAAGAACAAACATGATAGAGAAAATTAAATGGATATTCTTCATGTGTTTTGGTATATACCAAACCGTTTCTCTAGCAAACGCGATTGATTGTCAGATTACTGCACCGACTACCGGACAAACCGTCAAACGGCTAGTTCCGATTCATATCACTGCTACTGACCCAGAAGGAGTTAAATCGGTTTGGATTAAAGTCGAAGGAGAGACCACAAGTCGCGCAATTGAACCGAACGCAACTACGTATGGATATTTACGGGCATACTCCCATATTTCCGCTGGTGATTTCCAATGGGATTGGGATACGCAAAAATATCCGAATGGCGTATATCTTTTAACCGCTTGTGCCTACGATAGTACCACTGAATACCGATATCATTCAGTAGCGTCAATTACCGTCAGGAATACATTTTCCGCAGAGTCAGGGTTTCGCAATTATGTAATCCAAGTTTGGGATAATTTTGTTAAACTTTGGGACCCGTATAATAATCATTACGGGTCG
This sequence comes from bacterium, assembly GCA_026416715.1. Classification (NCBI taxonomy): domain Bacteria; species bacterium. The sequence goes on along the minus strand of JAOAEQ010000002.1, from coordinate 603 downwards.
AATAAATATGCTGCCCTCGTTGGAAAATATACTGCTTTTTCAGCATTGTATTATGCATACACGACCAGTTCCAGTGCACGAACGAAAACTGTACGTGGAATAACGTATGCGAAAGATAGTTTACTAGCGTATTATACTTTCAGCAAAAATGGGACTACCTACCATGCATGTTATGCCGCAGATACTTCGTACGGTAGTGTTACCGTTGATGGCGATAAATCGAACGAATGTTATCATACGTTTTGGGTCAGTTTAGCGTTTGCTTACGCCCGAGAGTCTTTAGGCACGGATACAACTATTGCTACGACAACCGCGATAATAGGATTAGCGAATCATATCGAGCATATTTATTGCGATGTTTTAGGGAATTTAAAAACTGGTGGATATTCGGCTAATGGAATGGGGAATGCGGTTGCTGCATTAGGAGAAACTGCGCTCGCATTACATACGACTAAATATGATAATTCGATTCGATATATCTACGATGCTTTAATCTGGTTCCAAGACTGGGATAACACCGGGCAAGCGAAAGGAGCGTTTGTTGATGGTGGTGGATATATATCAGAATATCCTCCATTACCCTCTGGAACAACGTTTCGCTGC